>DASYZH010000020.1:0-7590 GCA_035946435.1 Puia sp.
AGACAGGTCCGGAAATTCGTGGATAGATATATCCGCAACAACGACGAATCGCTTACACGGGTCCGGCAAAGGAGCAAACGGCCGTTTACCATTATCGACTCCATATTCACTCAATATGGTCTGCCCGGTGAACTCAAATACCTCGCCGTCATCGAATCCGAACTCAAGTCGACGGCCCGCTCCCGCGTGGGCGCCCGCGGACCCTGGCAGTTGATGGCCCAAACCGCTCGCGATCTGGGCCTCAAAGTCAACAGCCGCTACGACGAACGTACCAGCATCATTAAGAGCACCAAGGCCGCTGCCCTCTATCTGCGGGACCTGCATAATCAGTTTAACGACTGGCTTCTTGTACTCGCAGCTTATAACGCCGGCCCCCTGCCCGTCGAACGGGCCATTCATCGCTCGCATAGCCGGAATTTCTGGGCCTTGGAACGCTACCTGCCGGCCGAATCGCGCCAGCACGTGAAGCGCTTCATTGCCACGGCATATTATTTCAATACCATCGATACCGTGGATCCCATTGTCCCGGCGATTCCGGCGGACAATGCTCTATGCGCAGAAGAGACGCAGCAAGCCCTTCCGGAATTTCTCGGTACATTGTAGCATGATCATTACGAATACGACCATCGGGGACCTCGACACCCTCGAAAAATTGTTCGATGAGGCTATAGCATACCAGCGTTCCAAATTAGCCAGCAACGTCTGGCAGCGGATGAACCGGAACTTTATCACCCTGGAGATCGAAGAAAGGCTACACTGGAAGATCGTCGAAGAGGGGCAGATCGCCTGTTGCTTTTCTATGCTGTACAGCGATCCGCTGGTTTGGGACCATAGGGACGCCGAACCATCCCTTTATCTGCATCGTATCGTGACCAGCCCCGCCTTCAGAGGCAGAGGATATGTAAAAGAGATCATTAATTGGGCGAGCGAGTTCGGCAAAGCGGCCGGGAAAAAATATCTTCGCCTGGACACGGGCAGGGATAACCGCCGTTTGAACGAGTACTACCAGGAGTGCGGTTTTGTCTATTGCGGCATCAAACAATTCCACGACGACGGCAACCCCGCCGTCCCGCGCCATTACCTCGGCACCGGCTTGAGCCTTTACGAAAAGCGGATCGAATAAAACCGTAACTTTCATATACGGTGAGCCGCCGGAGGCGATCCCTAAAAATTAATGTATATGATCCGCTCTTTTCTCTTCATCGCCCTCGCCGGCACAGTCGCCTGTAATGCCCAGCCGACGCCGCACCGGTCGTTGCTCGCGCTCTCCAAAACCGATCATACCCTGGCCGTTGTCGATCCCGGGACCTTAAAGGTCGTCGCGCGTATCCCGGTAGGGGAGGACCCGCACGAAGTGATCGCCTCCGCGGACGGCAGGACAGCCTTCGTTTCCATTTATGGCGGCGGCAGCCTCCACGAGCTGGATATCCTCGATCTCATCGCGCAAAAACCCTTGCCTGCCCTCGATACGCGACCCCTGTTCGGCCCGCACGGGCTGGTCTTCGAGAACGGCAAAGCCTGGTTCACGGCGGAGGGCTCCAAGGCTGTAGGGCGCTATGACCCCGCTACAGGCCGGCTGGATTGGAGCATGGGCACGGGTCAGGACAGAACGCATATGCTCTACGTTACGCCGGATGGTCGTCGTATCTATACTACCAATGTCACCTCCGGAACAGTGAGCATCCTCATCGATACATTGGTGCAACCTGGCCCTCCTCCCGGCGCACAAGGCTCTCCGGGCGGACAGCAGCCCGCAGGCGCGCCCCGCTCACCCAACCCGCAAGGCCCTCCTCCCGGCGCCCGGCCCCATGAAGAATGGCGCCAGACGGTGATCCCGGTTGGCCGTGGATCCGAAGGGTTTGACGTGTCCCCCGACGGCCGCGAACTCTGGACGGCTGGCGCCGGAGACGGCACGATATGCATCATCGACCTGCAGGCAAAACAGCTGTCGGCAAAACTCGACGCCGGCGTCCGCGGCGCGAACCGGCTGAAATTCACCCCCGACGGTTCCCAGGTATTTATAACGAGTCTTTCCTCAGGGGAATTGACAATCTACGATGCGCACACCCGCAAAGAGATCAAGCAGGTGAAGACCGGCCATGGCGCAGCCGGCATCCTCATGGACCCCGAAGGTCACCGCGCCTTCATCGCCTGCTCCGCCGATAACAACATCGCCATCGTCGACCTCAAAACGCTCGGGATCATTGGCCATCTCGATGTCGGCGGCGTCCCCGACGGCATGGCCTGGGCCGTGCAACAATAACCCGCGACAGCCACGAATAAAAACAAAAAAGAGCCGCAAACCGCAGCTCTTTTTTTTGCTTGAAACCGTCCAGGGTCCAATATCTTTAGATGAACATTCGTATCGATTTGAACAGGGTCGGAAAAGTAAACGAAATGGCGAAAAATCCAAGAGTAACCGGATTTTTTTATCGACATGTTGAAAAGATCAGCGTAAAGATAGCGCCGCCCCTCCGGCCCTAAAAGGCCAAACTGCATGACAGCGTGTGCGAATTTTTCGTAACTTAAAGGGAAATAATCTTGCCATGACTAGCTTTGACACCTCTCACGTCAAAAACATCGTATTGCTCGGTCATGCCGGTTCTGGCAAGACCACCCTCTCGGAATGTATGCTCTACGAAGCAGGACTCACCACCCGCCGCGGCACCATCGAAGAGAAAAATACCGTCGGCGATTTTTACGAGTTGGAACAACAAAGAGGTAACTCCATATTTTCCAAGCTCTTGCACACCCAGTGGCGCGGCTATAAGATCAACATCATGGATACCCCCGGATACGACGACTTTGCAGGCGACGTGCTGGCCTCGCTGCGCGTGGCGGACACCGGCGTTTTGCTGCTCAACGCCAGTTTCGGCGTCGAAGTAGGCGCGGACATCATCTGGGACTATACCGAACGCTTCCAGACTCCCATGATCCTTGCCGTCAACAAGCTCGATCAGGACAAGGCGGACTTCGACCGGACAGTAGCGCAGGCCCGGGACCACTTCAGCAACAATGTCGTGATCGTGCAGTACCCATTGAACCAGGGACTTGGCTTTAACACCATCGTGGATGTCCTTCAGATGACGCAGTACCGGTTTCCCATAGAAGGCGGCCGGCCGGAAAAACTGCCCATCCAGGAATCCGAAAGGTTAAAAGCAGATCAGCTCCACAAGGAGCTCATCGAAGCCATCGCCGGCAACGACGAAACCCTGATGGAAAAATATTTTGAAAAGGGAAACCTGGAAGAGAACGAAATGCGTCAGGGGCTCAAAAAAGCCATGATCAATCACGATCTGTTCCCGCTCTTTTGTCTCTCCGCGAAAAAGAACATGGGCAGCGGCCGGCTCATGGGATTTATCGACAATATCTGTCCCGGCCCCGCCGACATGCCGCCACAGCTCACCGTGAACGGCGAATATCTTCCCTGCGATCCCGCAGGCCCTCCCTGTCTCTTCGTCTACAAGGTCCTTTCGGAAAGCCACATCGGCGAGATGTCCTTTTTCAAGGTCTACAGCGGAACGATCAAGGCAGGCATGGAGCTTGTCAATGGCGCGGATGGAGCAATAGAAAAGATCAATCAGCTCTTCGTGCTGGAAGGCAACAAGCGTATTCCAGTCAACGAATTGCTGGCAGGGGACATCGGCGCCACGATCAAGCTGAAACACACCCATGTCAACAATACCCTCTATGCACCGGGAAAAGACCTCGAGCTATATCCCATCGAATTCCCTTCGCCGCTTATGAGCATTGCGATCGAATCGGCCCAAAAGGGAGAGGAAGAAAAGCTAGCCACGGCGATCCGGCAGATCTGTGAAGAGGATCCTACCGTGCTGCTCGAGATGTCGCAGGAGCTCAAGCAGACCATCATCCATTGCCAGGGTGAGCTGCATTTATCCGTTATCAAGTGGAAGCTCGAACATATTTCTAAAAATCTGCGCGCCAGCTTCAGCCAGCCGCGTATCCCCTATAGGGAGACGATACGCAAACCCGTACAATCCAGCTATCGCCATAAAAAACAGTCGGGTGGGGCAGGGCAGTTCGGCGAGGTATATATGCAGGTGGAACCCTGGTTCGAAGGCATGCCCGATCCAAAAGGACTCTCCGTACGCGGCCGCGAAGAATTTCAGCTGGACTGGGGCGGAAAACTGGTCTTCCTGAATTGCATAGTCGGGGGCGCCATCGACCAACGCTTTCTGCCCTCTATACTCAAAGGGGTCATGGACAAGATGCACGAAGGACCGCTCACGGGCTCGCATGTCCGCGACGTCCGGGTGATCGTATACGATGGCAAGATGCATCCCGTTGACTCCAACGATATCTCGTTTAAGATTGCCGGCATGATGGCTTTTAAACAGGCGTTTCAGCAGGCCGATCCCCAGATCCTCGAACCCGTGTATGCCGTAACAGTATTGTGTCCGGATGAGCTCACGGGCGGTATCATCAGCGACCTCCAAACCCGTAGAGCTATCATGGAAGGGATGGACACGGAAGGGCATTTCACCAAGATCATTGCCCGGGTTCCCCTGGCCGAAATGCACGACTACTCCTCGACTCTCCGGTCGCTCACCCAGGGCCGCGCCAAATTCCGCATGAAGTTCCTGGAATATGCCTCGGTTCCCGCCGAGATCCAGCGCCGGTTGATCGACGAATATCATAAATTTGCCGCACACCAGCTGGCATAAAACACGTATGTCCACATTACTGACCTTTCAGAAATACAACGACCCGGGTCTTGCCCGGGCAATAGGCGAGATGTTGGGGAAAGCGGGGATCGAATATGAAATAGAAGGCGAACACCTGCATCTGGACCAGGCAATCGTCGGCAATACATCACAGCCGCTGATCCATCTCAAGATCCCTCCCGCAGATTTTGTCCGGGCGCATGCAGTCCTGGAAGCCTATTACGAAGGGCAGCTGCAGGATGTCGATCCGGACTACTACCTGTTCACCTTTACGGACCAGGAGTTGCTGGATATCCTTGCCAGGCCGGACGAATGGGGGCATTTTGACTACGTGCTCGCCCGGAAGCTCCTCATAGTACGGGGCTATGATATCACCCCGGAGCTTACGGCACAGCTTAAAGCGCAACGTCTGGCGGAACTGGAGAAGTATGAGGACGCCGACCTGGGAAACGCCGGTCCTTTATTGGGCATGGGAGCGATCACGGGTTATGCAGTAGCCAGCCAAAAAAAGATCCTGCCGGATGGAAGAGAAGTACACACCTATTCCCCGGCCGTCAGAAAACGCGGGCGGACAATTTTCATCATCGCAGTTATCCTGGCGATGCTTTTGCTGCTGAAGCTATTGATCTTATAATCCAAACCTACGTCGTCGACCCCGGCGGGGAGTAGATTTTAAAAAAATCTTGCCAATCGGTCACGCGGCAGGACGCTGGAGTGTCTAGTTATAGAAAAGCATTAATCACGCAAAAACTATAACAATGAAAGCAAGGATCTCATTCGAAGAAACATCCAAAGAGTTCATGGACGCATTACTGAAACCCGGTGTATATATCCGGAGATCCGGGCTCGACCCGGCACTAGTGGAACTCATAGATTTTCACGTCTCTACGATCAATGGCTGTGCCTATTGCCTGGATATGCATTTCAAAGATGCTGTTGCCAGGGGTGAGTCGGAACAACGCCTCTATTCCGTGGCCGCCTGGCGGGATTGCCCCTATTATTCGGATAAAGAACGCGCTGCGCTGGCCTATGCCGAAGCCGTGACTGCCAATAATGTGGAAGACGAGGTCTTCGACGCGCTCGCGGAATTTTTCAGTAAAAAGGAAATTGCCGACCTTACACTCGCCGTTGCCACCATTAACACCTGGAACCGGCTCAACCGTGCATTCCGGACCGTCCCCGGCGGGTACAAAGTGGGACAACACGCATAATACGACTTATGATCGACCAAAGGATCCTATTTCCATACGCTTACAACATCCTCGGTTCAGCCGAAGATGCCAAGGATGTCATCCAGGATGTGTTATCCAATTATGTTGCCCGCGATCGAACCGACGTCGGCGACGAGAAGAACTATCTCATCCAGAGTGTCATCAACCGGGCTATCAACGCCAAAAAAAGAAAACGGAAGATTATCGGGCAGTCAGAGGTCTGGCTGCCCGAACCCGTCGCCACGGACGACGCGGCGGATCGCAACCTGTACCTCAAGGATATCCTGTCCTATTCGCTGCTGGTGCTGCTCGAGAAATTGCACGCTACGGAAAGGGCTGTTTTCATTTTGAAGGAGAGCTTCGACTATAGCCACCAGGAGATTGCCCGGGTTCTGTCGATCACGGAAGAACATTCCCGCAAATTGCTCAGCCGGGCCAAGGCCAAGCTGTTCAAGCCGGGACATGGTGCAGTCGACAAAGACGCCCAAACCTCCATGCTCCTCGAGCGCTACATAGACGCCATTCAGCGGCGTGACGTTCCACAATTGGAAAGCCTGCTATCGGCAGATATCGCTTATTATGCTGACGGCGGCACCAAGCTCCACGTAGTGAAGAAAGAATGTGTAGGCACGCATGATGTCGCAGAATTGGCGGTCATGGCCTATTACCGGTTCCTGCGGCGGCTGACGATGCGGCTTGTCTGGGTGAATTACCAGCCGGCATTGGTCTACTACGATGGCGACCGGTTAGCCGTTTGCCAGGTTTTCGAATTCGACAGCGATGGCAAGATCATCCAAATAAACACTATAGTCGACCCCGAAAAACTGCGCAATGATCTGCATGTCGACCTCTAGCCATCCGCGGAAAGACCCGGCTCATCCGCGGCGCTGAGTCCACGGGCGGCCTACTCTGTCCTCAGGCTCTTCACAGGGTTGGCCATAGCAGCCTGCACACATTTGAATCCCACGGTAAGCAGCGCAATAACCAGCGTCATCGCACCCCCCGCCGCAAACACCCACCAGTGCAATTCGGTCCGATAGGCATACCCCTGCAAAAAGCCGGTGAGCCCATACCAGGCCACGGGAAAGGCAATCGCCGCGGCAATGGCTATCAGCACCACGAAGTCCTTCGACAGCAGCGTGACGATATGCGGCAGGCCTGCCCCCAGCACCTTCCGTACGCCGATTTCCTTGACCTTGCTTTCGGCGGTAAAGGTCACCAGTCCGAAGAGGCCAAGACAGGAGATAAAGATGGCCAATATCGCAAAAGCGTTGAAAAGCTGCCCGACATGCAGATCGGTTTTATACAGCGCATTGAAATCGCTGTCTAAAAAGGTATAGATAAGATCATAGTCGGGGTTATATTCTTTCCACGCGGCTTCGACGGCGGCCAATGCTTTCGAGACATCTTTGCCTGTGGTTCTTATATACATCTTCCCGCGCCAGTTCGTGCTGTAATGGATCACCAGCGGGCGGATCGGGGTACGCATGGACTGAAAATGGAAGTCCTTGGCCACACCGGCGATAACCCCATTGACACCGTGCATCGTAAATCGTTTTCCTACAGCTGGTTCGGTGATGCCCGCTTCCTTGATGGCGGTTTCGTTAAGGATAAAATTCATACTGTCGGCCGGTGAGCCGGAGAATCCCTTTCCTTCGAGCAGCTGTATGCCCATCACCTCCGGAAAATTGTGT
>DASYZH010000021.1:0-4392 GCA_035946435.1 Puia sp.
TGAGCGGGGTGTTCACGGCGGTCGACAGCATGCCGGGATGGGCGCAGAACATTGTAGCCACTTTCCCGCCGAGCCATTTTATCCGGATCATGCGAATGGTGGTGCTCAAAGGCAGTGGGTTCGGCGATATCAAATATGAGCTCGCCTGGATGGTGGGAATTGGGCTGTTGCTCAATATTTGGGCAGTGCTAAACTATCGGAAAACGGCCTGATTGTTATATATTGTAGCATGCTTATACGCACTACCATTCTTATTGTCCTGGCCTTCCTTGGCAGAATCCCGTTGGCCTTCGGGCAGACGGCGACAGACACGATCTCTCCCCGGGTCTTGATAATGCCCGTCAAGAGCGACTCCCAACTCAGGGACATGCGTTTCAGCGACACCAGCAGCTATGCGGTCATCTATCTTTACCGACGCTATACGGGCACATTTCCCAAAACTTCCATCGGCCTATATGTCGAGGACGAAAAGATCTGCTCCATGGAAAATAAAGGCCACTATATATTTGCCGTTTATCGAAGCCGCACTTTGAAGCTCACGGGTATGTTTTCCCACGATACCTGCCACATAACGGTAAGTATCGAGCCCGGAAGATCTTACTATCTTCGATGCGAGCTGGAAACCGGCATTTTTGGCGAGAAGCATCGCCTGAGGAATTATAAAATACTTCTGGATCCGATGCCGGCCGAAAAAGGTAAAAAGCAATTCGACCGCACACTCAAGCCAACCACTTTTTGGTCATAGACTTACCCCGCGTTTCCAGGGAATGAAGTCGTCCTGGACATGGCGGACGGCGGCCACCTGGATCTCGCCGCTGGCGACGCCGATCACATAGTCGAGGATCCGCGCGCCGGCCTGCGGGATGGTTTCCTTGCCTTCGATGATGGTCCCGGTGTTGATATCGATGATATCGCGCATGCGTTCGAAGAGGGCGGTGTTGCTGGCGATCTTGACCACGGGTGTAACGGGGTTGCCGGTGGGCGTTCCGAGGCCGGTGGTGAACAGTACGATATTGGCGCCGGAGGCTACTTCGGCGGTAGTCGATTCGACGTCGTTACCGGGGGTACATAGCAGGTTGAGACCGGGTTTGGTGACTTTTTCCGGATAGTCCAGGACATCCGTCACGGGCGAGGTGCCGCCTTTTTTTGCAGCGCCGGCGGATTTGATGGCATCGGTGATGAGGCCGTCGCGGATATTGCCGGGAGAGGGATTCATGTCGAAGCCCGAGCCTACCGCTTTGGCGCGGTCGTTATAAGTGTGCATGAGGGTCGAGAAGCGTTCGGCCGTCTCTTTGGTCATGCACCGGTCGCTCAGGTTTTGCTCTACGCCGCACAGTTCCGGAAACTCACTCAGGATCACCGAGCCGCCCATGGCGACGAGCAGGTCGGAGGTATAGCCGATCGCCGGATTGGCGGAGATGCCGGAGAACCCATCCGACCCGCCGCATTCCAGACCGATACAGATCTTGCTGAGCGGCGCCGGCTGGCGGGTTTGTTGGTTGGCGAGAATCAGACCGGCAAAAGTTTGTTTTATGGCTTCAGACAGGAAAGCAGATTCGGTGCCGATCTTTTGTTGTTCGAGGATATATAGCGCTTTTGAAAATTGGGGGCTGCGTTTTTTGATCTCTTCTTCCAGCATCGACACCTGGGCATTCTGACAGCCGAGGCTGAGCACCGTAGCGCCCGCGACGTTGGGATGGGTGATATATCCTGCGAGCAGCCCACAAAGCGCCTGAGCATCCTGCCGGGTGCCGCCGCAGCCACCATCGTGATTCAGGAATTTGATACCGTCGACATTGGGGAAGAGCCGGGCATTCGCGTTGTTCGCGTAGTCGGCCTGGAGATCGGTGTTTAAAATCTCTTCGACGGTCTTGCCACTCTTGTATAATTCGACGAGCTGGTGCGATTGTTTTTGATAGCTACGGTTGCGGCCGTAGCCAAGATCTGTGACGAGGGCCTGTTGTAAGACGTCGAGGTTGCGGTTCTCGCAAAACACCATGGGAATGACGACCCAGTAGTTGGCCGTGCCTACGCTACCGTCCGCGCGGTGGTAGCCATTGAATGTGCGGTTTTTGAAGGCGGAGGTATCGGGTATGGCCCATGTTGTCTTGCGGTCGCCTACCGTGAAATCATTAGCGGCGTGTTTGACGTTGCCGGTGCTGATGAGGCCGCCTTTTTTGATGGGTTTCTGGGCCTTGCCGACCAGCACGCCATACATGTAGATGGAGTCGCCGGGGTTGAGGTCCTGAGTAGCAAATTTATGTTTCGCTTTTACGATCTCCTGGATGGTGTAGTCTTCGCCTTCGTAAGAGACTTTTGCGCCCTGCTCGAGGGGAGTGAGGGCTACGAGTACGTTGTCGGCGGGATGAACTTTTAATATTTTATGTTCGGTGCTCATAATACTGGTTTTTGAACGGCCTGGGCTAAAGTAGCGGTCACGCCGTTGTTGATCAGAGAATCGAGGTTACGTTGAACGGCGGCTTCGAAGCCGGGGAGTTTGGTCAGATCGGTACCCCAGAGGGACCGGTCTTTGAGGGCGGCATTTACGACCGTGTCGGGTTTTTTCCAGAGTTCGGTGAAATGTGCGGCTTTGTCATCGTTGATGGTGTAAGAGCCCCCCTTCATGAACAGCAGATAAGCGGCGAAGCCCAGGGCGATGTGTGACGGCGGCGTGCTATATTTTTCATAGTGCCGGAGCAACACGGGGATAACGCGGCTTTTCAATTTCGAAGAATACTGCAGCGTGATGCTCAGCCATTGATGCTGCAGGTGCGGGTTGCGGAAACGGTCGAGAACCTGGAGGCCGAAATCGCGCGCTTTGCTCAGCGATACCTCGTAAGGAATAGCAGGAGCGATCTCTTTGAGCATCAGGTCGGAGATGAAGGAGCTGAAGGCTGCGTCATCCATGGCTTTTTTGACCGTGCCGAAGCCGGCCAGGTAGGCCAGTCCGCAGCTCAGCGTATGGGTGCCGTTTAGCAGCCGCAGCTTGAGCTCGCGGTAGATCTCGATATCCGCTGCGATGATGACACCTTCGTCTGCGGCGGCAAAAGAAAGAACTTTTTTGACCCTTTCGTCACCTTCGATGGCCCAGAGGCGGTAGACTTCGGAGATTGCGAGCAGGTCATCTGTGTAACAAAGATCTTCTGTCAATTGTTGCAAAGTGGCCGTGTCGGGTTTACCCGGGACAATGCGGTCCACCAGCGAGGAGCAAAAGTGGCAATGTTTTTCCACCCAGATAAGGAAGTCGGCTTCGAGGGCATTCATTTTTATGAGCTCTTTGACGATGCCGGCGAGTTTCTTGCCGTTGTCTACGATCAATTCGGTAGGTACGATGACCATGCCAGATTCTGCGCTGCCTTTGAAGGCTTTGAAGCGTTCGTAGAGGAAGGCCAGGAGTTTTCCCGGGAAGGATGCCGGGGGCTGGCGGCGGATATCGTCGTCGACGAGCTGGATGCCTACTTCGGTGGTATTGGAGATGACGATCTGCATCTCGGGTTTGCGGGCCAGGGCAAGGATCTCCGGCCATTGGTCGCGGGCCGAAAGCACGCGGCTGATGGCTGAGCAGATGATATTCTCTTCAACCTTATGGCCGTTTTCGATGCCCCGTACACAAAGCGTATAGAGACCATCCTGGCGGTCGAAGGCGCCGGCATCGCCGGAGTCGGTGGATTTGACGACGACGACACGCCCGTTAAAGAGCCCCTGGCGGTTAGCTTTGTCGATGAAATAATCGGGCAGACCGCGTAACAGGACACCCGTGCCGAACTGCAGGACTTTCTCGGGGAGGGAGAAGATGGATCCGGCAGGTTTGATGACGCCATGTGTGTGAATGGCGGAGAGATTCGTTTTGGAGAGTTGCATGGTCATTGTTTTTGGGCGAGCCGGGCAAGCCTGAGGGCTTCCAGCGTATTCTCGTATAAAAGATCGTAGTTCTCAGTTTTCAGGATGTCTTTGCTGATCAACCGGCTTCCGAAGCCAACGGCTTTGACGCCGGCCTTGAACCAGGAGCGGACATTGTCTTCGTCGATCTCGACGCCGCCGGTGGGGATGAAGACCTGGTCGGGGAAGAGTTCGCGGATCGAGCTGATGAATTCAGGGCCGACGATATTGGCGGGGAATATCTTGATAGCCGCGGCCTTTAGTTCCTGGGCGCGATAGATCTCAGTGGGCGTCATACAGCCGGGTATCCAGAGCATGTCGCCTTCGGCTGCTACGGCCGCTACTTCGGGGTTGACGATGGGCGCGATGAGGAAGTCGGCTCCCGCTTTGATGAAGGCTTTTGCATCCGCGGCGGATTTGATGGTACCGATGCCGAGATAGAGATCGGGCGCTTCTGCTGCGAGCGTTTTCTTGAGCATGGTAAAATTATCGAGCGCAGCGGTTCCGCGGTTG
>DASYZH010000022.1:0-17037 GCA_035946435.1 Puia sp.
GATTTCAATCCCGGGGTGCTGCTGGTGGCGCTTTTGCTCATTGTGGGGTTTACGGCTATTTTTTGGCAGCGGCATAGGTGGGATCAGTTTGAGCAACGGTATAGGGAGTTGCTGGTGAAGCGGGACCGCCAGGCTGGGGCGCCGGCCGGGGGGAATGGTTCGGTGGTAGGGCCGGATGGGGGGCGACCGGGGGGTGAGGCCGTGTGGGAGGAGACGGATGAAACCCGGCAGGCGCCTTCGGAAACCCGGTCCGGCGATGAGAAATGACAGAAAAAAATAAAGCCCCGGAGGATACCAGGGCTTTTAGCAGGTAGTTCATGGTTACTGCACATCAAGCAGATGTATATGAAATTGGGATGGATGAGGCTGGTGTGATGGTGGCGGTTAGATTGGCTACGACTCCCTTCGCAAATACAAGGTCCGTAAAGTAGACAACCCATTATCCGGGATTGCTGCAAGGAAATTAAAAAAACTTCAAAAAAATTTAATTTTCTTTTAGCGGGCTGTTCCGTCGGAATTACCCTCCGGAGAAATGTCATCCGGTGGTTTTGTCGAATCGTCGTCTTTAATATTCAAGTGCAATCTGATAGCTTCAGTATCTTTTTTTATAGCATGGATCGTTTGGATTAATGTACGGGGCAATAGGTGATATTCTCCCAAGCCTTCACCCGTTACAGATTCGTCAGGCAATTCTGCTCCAAAGACCTGGTAAAAATCTTCGATAAAAGCGTGAGAAACAGATAGTTTTCCATTCAGGATCTTGCTGATATTCCCCTCCTGTTTACCCATCCTTTGGGCTATTCCTTTTCTTATATACGTATTTGCAAGGAGATATTTTATGTGCCCTTCGAATCGTTCAATCTTTTCAGGATCAATGCCTTCTGCACCAACTATCTGAATTTTTTGCATAATGTTATAAAAAAATTGCTCAACTTATATAAAAGTTGTAATTTTGGTCTTATTGAGCCACGATTGAATAGATTCAACTTAAATATGAGTTGGAACTCAAAAAAAGGAGATGAATTCCTTTTCTTGTTTTTTTTCAGTCGCTTTTTACGTGCCATTTCAATTTTTTTAAAATGATTAAAAAATTGAAACAGCTCAGACACAATACAAACAAATAAGCAGCTCGATGCCAGTCAAAAGTTTGGGGCTTAGGGCCAACGTTGCCCTTCACGTCGCCGTTCGGCCGATGCGTAGGTGCAATATAATTCTTTTGGGATAACTCCCACGTTTTACCTTTGACAAAATTTTAGTCTTGCCGCACGAAAGCATTTCCGTATTCGACATGTTCAAGATAGGCGTAGGCCCGTCCAGCTCGCATACGCTGGGACCCTGGCGCGCCGCGCAACGTTTTACCGATTCGCTGGTCGCCCGGCATGGGCTCGAAGGGCTCCGGCGAGTGAGCGTGATGCTGTATGGCTCGCTGGCGAAAACGGGTAAAGGGCACGGGACGGATATCGCCATCCAGCTGGGCCTGGCCGGTGAAGACCCGGTGACCTTCGATCCCGCAGGTATCGATACAGCCATCGAGGAAATACGGAACAAAAAGCAACTGAATATCCGCGGCATGCAGCGCATCGGGTTCGACCCCCCCGTAAATGTTGTTTTTCTATATACCGAGACATTACCCTACCATCCCAATGCGATGACCTTCACTGCCGAATGGAACGACGGCTTCCAACTGGCCGAGACTTGGTATTCCATCGGGGGAGGATTTGTGAAGAAAGAAGGAGAGGAGGCCACGGCGGGGGCCTCCGTTCAACTGCCGTTTCCTATCGATACCAATAATGATCTGTTGCATTGGTGCAGGAAGACGGGCCTCCCCATCAGCGAAGTGGTGATGGAAAACGAGGCTGCCTGGCGCCCCGATGCCGAGACGCGGGCTGGTGTCGGGCGCATATGGACCGTGATGCACGACTGCATCTACCGCGGATGCCATGCCGAAGGGATGCTTCCGGGGGGACTACATGTACAGCGACGGGCGGCGGCCTTGAATCGCCGGCTTATCGATGGACAGCCCTACGATAATTTCGACACCTGGATACAGGCGATCCGCGCCGGGGGCAACGGGTTCAAATATACGCTCGACTGGGTGAGCTGTTTTGCGCTTGCCGTGAACGAAGAGAATGCCTCCTTCGGCCGCGTGGTCACGGCTCCCACCAATGGCGCTGCGGGCGTGATCCCCGCCGTGCTGATGTATTTCGTCGCCTTTTGCGACGGCTTTTCGGACGAAAAGATCTATCGCTTTATCCTCACGGCTTCCGAGATCGGCAGCATCTTCAAGAAAGGCGCCACCATCTCCGCGGCTATGGGTGGATGTCAGGCCGAGATCGGCGTCAGCTCCGCCATGGCGGCGGCGGCGCTCACGGAGGCGGTGGGCGGCAATCAACGCCAGTCCATGATGGCCGCAGAAATTGCGATGGAACATCATCTGGGCCTCACCTGCGATCCCATCGGCGGACTCGTCCAGGTCCCCTGTATCGAACGCAATACCATGGGCGCGATCAAGGCCATCACGGCCTCGCAGCTGGCGCTGCAGAGTACGCCGGATTTTGCCAAGGTCTCGCTCGACGCGGTGATCAGGACTATGTGGAATACTGCGCAGGATATGAACAGCAAATACAAGGAGACCTCCGATGGCGGGCTGGCGGTACAGATACCGCTGGGACTTAGCGAATGCTGACGCGAGATGTCGCCGCGGGGATACCGCGAATTGCCGGCGCACAATGCTAGTTCAGCGTCGGATCCTGCATCAGTTCTTCGATGGGCATATCCTTGTAGTTTCTGATCTCCTTGTAGAGCGTATCGCGTTCGACGGGTTCACGGCCGACCTGACGGATCAGCGAGACGAGTTGCGCCGTGCTGAGGCTGGGGGTCTGTTCTTCGCTACCTGCCATGGAATAGATCTTCGTTGTATCGTCGATGGTCCCGTCGAGGTCGTTTACGCCAAAGGCCAGGGTAAGCTGGGCATTTTGCCGGCCGAGCATGGGCCAGTAGGCTTTCAGATGCGGGAAGTTATCCATAAAGAGACGGGCCACCGCATAGAGTTTCATGTCCTCCACAATGGAAGATTCGGGCACGTTACTCATGTCGTTGTCCTTGTTGCGGAATTTGAGCGGGATAAAGGTATTGAAACCTCCGGTGCGGTCCTGCAGCTCGCGCAGGCGGTTCATATGATCGATGCGATGCGCATAGGTTTCGATATGTCCATATAGCATGGTCGCATTGGTATGCATCCCTTCGCGGTGTGCTGCTTCATGGATATGCAACCATCCCTGTGCGTCTACCTTATCCGCGCAGATGACATTCCTCACATCGGGATGGAAGATCTCGGCACCGCCGCCCGGCATGGAATCGAGACCCGCGGCGTGCAGCCTTTTCATCCCTTCTTCCACGGAAAGTTTGGCTTTACGGAACATATAGTCAAGCTCTACTGCGGTAAACCCTTTGATATGGAGATCGGGGCGATGCGCTTTGATCTTTTGCAGAAGCTCGGCGAAGAACTCGAGGTTCATCTTGGGGTGAACACCGCCGACAATATGGACCTCGGTCACGGGTTTGCCGTCATAGCTTTTGACGATGTCGAGCATCTGCTGCTGCGTCATCTCCCAACCTTCATCGCGATGGGCATAGACCCGGGAATACGAGCAGAAGTTACAGGTGAAGACGCAGACGTTGGTGGGTTCGATGTGAAAATTCCGGTTGAAATAGGTTTTGTCGCCATGGAGCCTTTCGCGAACATGATTGGCTAACGCGCCGAGGAAGGGCAGGGGACCTTTTTCGAAGAGGAGGACACCTTCTTCCGGGGTGATGCGCTGGCGGGCGATGACCTTTTCGCCGATCCGCCGTAAATCCTTATCTACTGTTTCTAAAATGGCTTCGATGCCTCCGGTGCTGGTATTCATAATGCCTATATTTACTTGCAAATTTACTACCTTCCCGGCGTCTTCTATTCACATATATAAAAAATAGCAAGTGAAGATCAAATTCCGCCTGACTGTCATGAATTTCCTGGAGTTCTTTGTCTGGGGAGCATGGCTGATCTCTTTGGGCGGATATATGTTCAACGTCCTGCATTTCAACGGGCGGCAGGTTGGGAGTGTCTATGGCACCATGGGAGTGGCCTCGATCTTTACGCCTGCGCTTTTTGGCATTGTTGCGGACCGGTGGCTGAATGCGGAGCGGGTACTGGGTCTTTGCCATATCATCGGGGCGGGGATGCTGCTTTGGGCCGCCAACTTGCATGATTTCGACATGTTCTATGTCGCCATGCTTTTGAATTCGTTCTTCTTTATGCCCAGCATTGCCCTGAACAATACCGTTTCTTATATTCTTCTCGAACGCAGAGGGTTCAATGTCGTCAAAGATTTTCCGCCGATCCGCGTATGGGGGACGGTGGGTTTCATTTGTGCGATGTGGGTGGTGGACTTCTGCGGTTGGAAACAAAGTCCTTTTCAGCTCTATCTGAGCGCAGGCGCCGGCATCTTTCTGGGGCTCTACGCTTTTACACTACCGGCCTGCTTTCCCGTGCGGACAGGACCCAAACCGACTCTTTTCTCTTCCCTGGGACTGGATGCCTTTGTCTTGTTCCGGCGTCCGAAGATGCTGATCTTTTTTATCTACTCGATGCTGCTGGGTTTTGCATTGCAGATCAGCAATGCGTTCGGGGATGCCTTCATCAGCGATTTTGCGCGTGTGCCAAAGTATGCCCATTCCTTTGGAGTGCGCCACAGCGTCCTGCTGATCTCTATGTCGCAGATCTCGGAGACCTTATTTATATTGACGATCCCCTTTTTTCTGCAGAAATTTGGGATCAAGCGGGTGATCCTGATCAGCATCTTTGCCTGGGTATTCCGATTCGGGCTGTTCGGTGTCGGCAATCCCGGCACGGGGCTACCCCTGTTGCTGCTTTCCATGGTCGTCTATGGGATGGCCTTTGATTTCTTCAATATCTCGGGGTCGCTTTTTGTGGAACGGGAGGCCGAGGTAAAGATCAGGGCGAGTGCACAGGGACTTTTTATGCTGATGACCAATGGCGTCGGCGCCTACGTGGGCACCTTTCTGAGCGGTTGGGTTGTGGATTATTTTACAGCGGCAGGTGTCCGGGACTGGCATAACATCTGGTTCACTTTTGCCGCCTATTCGTTGATACTCGGCATTTCTTTTCCGTTGGTGTTCCGATACCGGCATAATGTCGATTAATTTCCCCGATTAACAGTTAATTAATCGATTATTAAGGGCCTAACCCTTATTTGCAGACACACTTGCATCTGCCTGCATATGAAGAATTTCTTTTTAGTGATTGCCTGCGTGCTCCTTTTGATCCGGACCCTTGCCCAGCAGCCTGTAAAGGTTGCCTGTCTCGGGGCGAGTATCACTGCCGGCGCCAGGCTTCCGCACCCCGAGACCCAGGCTTATCCGCAGCAATTGCAAAAGCTGCTCGGTGGCGGTTACCACGTGACCAACTATGGCGTCAGCAGCGCCACTCTTTTGCGTAAGGGTGATCTGTCCTATTGGAGCACTTCTGCTTATCAGAGTGCGCTTCGGAGTCAGCCGGATATTGTCACCATTGACCTGGGCGGTAACGACAGCAAGCTCATCAATCGCATCTATGCCGATGAACTGTTGAAGGATGGCGCTGATCTCATCCGGAGCTTTTCCTGTGGCGGACGTCATCCGCGGATCATCATCCTGCTTCCTTTGCCTTGTTTTTTAGCAGATACCACACAAATTTACGATCGGGTGATCGTGCGGGAGATCATTCCCCGGCTGCAGCAACTGGCTGCCTCGTTTCATGCGGAGGTGCTGGACCTGCATACACCTTTTGTCGACAAAGAGAGTTGGTTTGGTGACAAGATCCACCCCGATGAGCGGGGGGCGGCATTGACGGCGGAGAAGCTCGCAGAATTGATACGGCGTGGTCCTCGCGCGCATCTGGCGGTGGGGCCTCCGCTTTCGCAGACCTTGTTCACGCCGGACTTTGCGCCGGGTGAGCGCGCGACTACACCGGCGGAGCGCACTTTTCGCGACGATACGTGTCTCAACGGCTACTGGCGGTTCATGCCGGTGACGCTGGATCCCCATCCCGACCGCCCTGTATTGGAACAGGCGGAACCGCCGGCGCATTTTGCGGGAGACCCGACGCCGATCCGCATCCCCTCGCCCTGGAATGTGAACAGTTTTCCGAACAGTAGGGACGGCGGAGATTTTATAACGTATCCCAGCTATCCGGCCCGGTGGGATACCGTGAGAGCCGGCTGGCTGCGGCGGCGCATTCCGTACAAACCCGGATGGGCGGGACATCGGCTGGTCCTGCATTTCGAAGCGGTGGCCGGTTATTGCCGCGTATTTGTCAACGGTGTTCTCATCGGGAGCCATTTCGATAATTTCCTCCCGTTCGATCTCGATATTACCCCTGCGGTACGACCGGGAAAGAACAACGAGCTGCTGGTATGGGTGGCGTCGTCGCGGCTCTTCGACCGGCCGGGACCGTATGGCCGCCGCCCGTATGTGGGAGGTTCGTTCTGGGGACAGCATATTGCCGGCATCTGGCAGGATGTGGATCTGCTGGTCCGGCCGGCGA
Organism: Puia sp.; assembly: GCA_035946435.1. Lineage (GTDB taxonomy): Bacteria > Bacteroidota > Bacteroidia > Chitinophagales > Chitinophagaceae > Puia. Next base: position 6,587 of record DASYZH010000022.1, read on the forward strand.
CCTATATCAGCCAGACGGTGGTGCAGACGCTGGTGTCACAGGATTCGCTGCGGCTACAGGTGGCGGTGCGCAATACGCAGGCGCATGCGGTACCCGTGCAACTGTCCGCTGTCGTCCGTCCCTGGATCAACGAGGCCGGAACCTCGGTGATCGAAGCCCCGGAGCCGCGCTGGCGGCTGGGGAAGGTGGTGTTGGAATCCGGCGGGCCATCGGTTGTTGTTCCCGCCCATACCGATACGACGATCAATTTTTCAGTGGCCGTTCATGGCCGGCTGGCGCGCTGGGAGCCCGGACAGCCGAATCTTTATGGTCTGCTCGTGAAGACGGGGAACGATATTGCCTACACCCGTTTTGGCTGGCGCGAGACGACAATCCGCGATAAACAGTTTTTTTTGAATGGTGAGCCGATCATCCTCAAAGGGGATTCCTGGCATTTCATGGGTATCCCGCAGCTCACACGCCGTTATGCCTGGGCGTGGTATACGATGCTGAAGGCAGCGCATGTCAATGCCGTCCGGCTGCATGCCCAACCATATCCTTCGTTTTACCTCGATATGGCAGACGAAATGGGTATCCTGGTACTGGACGAGACGGCGATGTGGGCCAGCGACGGCGGTCCGGATATCACCTCCGACGACTATTGGACAAGGGCTGCAGACCATCTGCGGAACCTGATCATCAGGGACCGCAATCATCCGAGTGTTTTTGGCTTCAGCGTCTGCAACGAGAATATCCCCGTTGCGGTAAATGTCTTTCATGCGCCGGAGGCGCTGGTACAGCGGCAATTGGCGGAGATCGACCGCTGGGTAAAGATCGTGCAGGTGATGGACCCCACGCGACCATGGATCTCCGGCGATGGCGAGACAGGCCGTCCCACGGAGTTGCCTACCCTCATTGGGCACTATGGTGGAGAAGGCCGGTATAAAGAATGGTCTTCGGGGCCATTGTTATGGGGGGTAGGTGAGTCGGGGATGGCTTATTACGGTACGCCGCGACAGACGGCTGTATACAATGGCGAGGCTTCCTATGTCTCGGCGGCTGGGCGGATGCAAGGCGTGGCCGACGAAGCGCTTAAACTGGCGAATGCACAAAAGCGTTACCACGCCGTTTACCGCTCGATCTTCAACCTGGTATGGTATGGACTGAAGCCCTTAGAACTGGGGCTTGCCGATACGACGCGTGCGCCGATGCCGTGCGACGGCATCTTTTTTCATACCTTTAAAGAAGGACAGCCCGGTGTACAACCTGAACGGCTTGGACCCTATACGACAACGTTAAATCCTGGCTATGACCCGAACCTGCCGTTGTATCGACCCTGGCCACTTTTCACGACGCTTGCCGCCGCATATGCCGATACGGGCGTTCAGGCGGACCCGCCGAAGCCACAGGCGGCCGAACAGACTGCACCTGCCGCAGACGCGGTCAGGGAACGGGTTGGCGCCAGGGATGGCGCGCACTCAGTGCGGGTGCTGTCCGGGGATACGGCTTCGCTGGATACGTTGTTGCGTCGCGTGGGGGTCGGGATTACGGCGCCTGGCAATGCGACGCCCGGCGCAGGGATCGACCTTGCGGCGGGGGCCGAGCATATCCTTATCGATGGGATCCATCTTCCTGATGCCGGGGCGCTGGCGGATGCGCTGTCCGCCGCACGGGATGGGGCTTCGGTGCTGATCTGGGGTATCCGGCCTTCGACCACGCCTGCGATCAACGCGGTGTTGCCGGAGAAGATCACGCTGACGGCGCGCAAGGCGACGTCTTACATTCCTGCGGATAGAACGCTTGGCGAAAACGATGACTGGTACTTCAGCGAATTGTCGAAACAGCCCGTGAGCGAATACGCTTTCAGCGGGGACGCGGTAAGCCGTGGGCAGGTGCTGCTCGCTGCCTGCCGGGCCGACTGGCAACGCTGGAACGGCCGACCCGAATATGCCAAGACGGCCGCTTTACTTCGCAGCGAACGCGAGGCCAGGCCGGCCGGAAATGTGCTGGTGAGCTATCCGGTAAGGAAGGGCAGGGTAGAACTTTTCTCGATCGATCCCGAGACCTTATATAAAGTTTCCAGACCGGCCTTGCGGCATGTGCTCGAGGCCTGGGGTGTGCGGCCGGTGGATAGTGCTGCAAATGCCAATGCCGCCTTAAACGCGGAAGGCCGGCTTGTCCGGGCGATGATCAATGGTGCGGTGTCTTCCGTCGCCGACGGTTTGGCGGATGTCCCCGCGCCGGTGCAGCTTGGCTTTTGGCTGTACAGCCCGCGGTCGCTGGTGAACCTGCTGGTGGAACCCGATATTCCCACGGTGAGCCTGGCGGTCCGGGGTAGCACTGATTGGCAACTACGTGTCAACGATAGTCCTGCAAAACCCGGCGCGCTGCCGCTGCAGAAAGGTTGGAACCATATCCTTATCGATATCCGCAAGCGTACCGGCGAGGCATTGAGTATCCAGCTGTCGAGCGACCATCGGCCGTTTTTATCCACGCTCCGTTCCAGCGCCATCGCTGCAGATACGGATGCAACCAACTAGATTATGATGACCAAAAGATTCTATATTTGGATAGCCCTGGCATTTTGCATTCCGCGGATAGCAGCAGCCCAGGTGAGCCAATATGACGTTACCTGGGATACGCCCGGACCGACTTCCCAAGCCTCCATGCCGTTAGGCAATGGAGATATCGGCCTGAATGTATGGGTCGATCCCGGCGGCGATCTGCTGTTCTATATTTCAAAGACCGATGCCTGGGGCGGAGAAAAAGACCCCGCCGCCGATCCCTGGATGCAGCAGGGAGGAGTATTGATGAAGCTGGGGCTGATCCGGGTGCATAATGCCGGGGCGGACGTTTCGCGCTTCCGGCAGACCTTGCATTTGCAGGAAGGGGAGATCACCGTCGAGGAAGGTAACATAGGCTACCGCATTTGGGTGGACGCGAATCATCCGGTCATACGGGTAGAGGTCTCGGGAACTTCGGATGCTACCGTTACGTTGCACAACTGGCGGTTGAATGGATTGGGGGATACTCTTGTCAGGCGCGGCGGGGATGGGATAGCGTGGTTCCATCACAATCCAAGCCCGGGTGATCCACGGCTTGCCGATCCGCATCTGGCAGATATCGCTTTCGGGGCGGCGATCAGGGGGCAGGGACTGACCAGGAAAGATGATACCACACTCGACGGCAGGACAAAAGTGATCTCGATCTATCCTCTGACGACGACGAATGGCGGGTGGGGTTCCGCGACCGGCGCGCACTGGGGTTCCGCGATCGATAAGCAGGTTACACAGCTCGAACGACTCGATATAGAAGCCACTCGTAAGGAACATCGGCAATGGTGGGCCAATTTTTGGGATCGCAGCTATATTTATTTGCATGGAGATGCTACCGCGGATAGTGTGACGCGGGGTTATGTATTGCAGCGTTTTGTTACGGCCTGTGCCGGCAGGGGAGCTTATCCGGTAAAATTTAACGGGTCGATATTCGTGGTCGACAATCCCGAATGGAAAGAACATGGTCAGCCGGCGCCGAAGAATGCGGATTTCCGCGCCTGGGGCGGGCAATATTGGTTTCAGAATACGCGGCCGATGTATTGGCCGCGGCTTGCCGCGGGAGATTTCGATATGATGCTGCCGTTGTTCGACATGTACCTGCATATGCTACCGGGGAATGAAGCCCTGGTACGGAAATATTACGGGCACGACGGGGCCTATTTTCAGGAGACGTCGCCGTTCTGGGGTGGGTTGCCTTTTATGGGACCGAATGAGCAGGCGCTATATACGCATCACTACTTCACACCGATCCTCGAGCTGAGCATGATGATGCTCGACTATTACGCGTATACCGAAGACAAGCATTTTTTACATACATATTTACTGCCAATCGCCAGCGCGGGGCTCGAATTCTTTGACCGGCATTTTCCGCGGGACAGCGCGGGCCGGCTTTTGCTCGATCCGGATAACTCCATCGAGATGTTCTGGAAGGTGCACGATCCGGCGCCGGATATTGCCGGGCTGCATGCCGTGTTACCCCGGATGCTCGAACTTCCGGTGGATGAGGAACTCAAGAGTCGTTGGCGGAATTTGCTGGCGATCCTGCCGCCTTTGCCCATCGACAGTAACCATGGAGCACCCCGGCTATTGCCGTATACCGGTGAGCAGACGGCGAAGTCGCATAATGAGGAGAACCCGGAGCTGTATGCTATTTATCCCTTTCGGCTGTTTGGGCTTGACAAGCCGGGGCTCGACCTGGCGCGCCACAGCTTCGATATCCGCAAATGCCCGCAGAAGGGCTGCTGGTCGCAGGACCCTATGGAAGCGGCGATGTTGGGATATAGCGATATTGCGAAGGAAGACGTGCGGTTCAATCTTACCCGGAAGGACGCGGAATTGAAATTCCCGGCATTCTGGGCGACAGGGCACGACTACAAACCCGATGAGGACAACGGTGGGAATGGGGAACTTGGTCTCGAGCAGATGTTGCTGCAGACGGATGGGAAAAAAATACTATTGCTTCCGGCGTGGCCCGCGGGCTGGGATGCGGATTTTAAATTGCACGCACCATTTAAGACGATCATCGAAGGCAAGGTTCGGGATGGGAAGCTGGTCGACCTGGTGGTTACGCCGGCGGAGCGAAAGAAGGACGTCGTTGAGCTGCCACGACATAGCGCCACATCGCGGTTTACCTCCTATAAAGGACTGGTGATGGCCGGCTACCAGGGCTGGTTCAATGCACCCGGCGACGGGGCGGGACGAGGCTGGAACCATTACCATGCGAAAGGCCCGCTGGAAGACGGCAATTGCAAATTCGATATCTGGCCGGATGTATCGGAATATCCTAAGACCTATAAGTCGCCATTCACGCATGCCGACGGCTCTCCGGCCTATCTCTTCAGCTCCTACGACAGCAGTACTACGGATGTCCATTTCCGGTGGATGCAGCAGTATGGGATCGATGGCGTTTTTGTGCAACGGTTTGTCGGCAGTGTACGATCCGGTCCGAGCAGGCATCATAACAATGTGGTACTGGAACACTGTTTGAACGCATCGCGTAAATATGGCCGCGCCATCGCCGTGATGTACGATCTGAGCGGCATGCGGGATAGTGTCGATGTGGATGTCGTGATCAACGACTGGAAATTTCTGGTAGATAGCCTGCGGCTTACATCCCGCGGCGATGACCAGACTTATCTCTATCATCATGGAAAACCCCTGGTGGCGGTGTGGGGTGCGGGATTTGGCGATCACCGGCCCTATACCTCCCGGAGTGTGGAGCGCATCCTGAATTTTCTACAGTATGATCCCGTTTATGGCGGCTGTGCTATTTTACTGGGGGTGCCGACCTACTGGCGTGACCAGGGCAGCGATGCCGATAAAGACCCGCATTGGATGGACCTGTACAAGCGCGTGGATATCATTCAGCCATGGATGGTGGGGCGGTATCATGAAGATACCTATGCGCCTTTCAAAGAACGGATCAGGGCCGATATCGCGTGGACGGAAGCGCATCATGAGGATTATGTGCCCGTGGTCTTTCCGGGTTTCAGCTGGCATAATATGTATCCCAATTTTCCGCCAAACCAGATACCGCGGGATAGCGGTAAATTTTTCTGGGAGCAGATCGCTGGCGATATCCAGGCCGGCGCGCAAATGCTGTATGTGGCGATGTTCGACGAGATCGACGAAGGGACGGCTATCATGAAGGCTTCGCTCGATCCGCCCGTAGGCAAAAGCATATTCGTGAAATTCGATCCGGGGATACCCAATGATTATTACCTGCAACTCGCGGGGCATGCTTCGAGACTGCTTCGGAAAGCGGAACCTTTTAGGCTGGATCCGCCGCCACCGGGAGACACAGCGCAACAGCCGCTTTACCTGGACCCGCAGGCGCCATTGTCGCAGCGGGTGGCCGACCTCTTGCGCCGCATGACGCTGGAGGAGAAGGTGTCGCAGATGATGAACAGATCCGCGGCGATCGACCGGCTGCATATACCGGCTTATAACTGGTGGAATGAGGGGCTGCACGGCGTCGCGCGAACGGGGAAGCATGCCGCCGTTTTCCCGCAGGCGATAGGGAATGCCGCTACATTCGATGCGGAAGGCGTACTGGAGATGGCGAAGATGATCTCCACCGAGGCCCGGGCCATCCACCATGAATACGTGCGGGAGGGCAAACGCGATATTTACGAAGGGTTGACCTTTTGGAGTCCCAACATCAATATCTTCCGCGACCCGCGGTGGGGCAGGGGGCAGGAGACGTATGGGGAAGACCCATACCTCACAGGCCAGATGGGCATGGCGCTGGTCAGAGGATTCCAGGGCGATGACCCGCGGTATCTCAAGATCACTGCCTGTGCCAAACATTTTGCCGTACACAGCGGGCCGGAATCCACTCGTCATACCTTTGATGTCCGGCCATCGGCCTATGACCTGAATGACACCTATTTACCGGCATTCCGTAACCTGATCGTCGACGCGAAGGTGGCATCGGTGATGTGCGCGTACAATGCATTCGACGGACAGCCGTGTTGTGGGAGCGATACACTGATGACGGACATCCTTTACCACAAATGGAAATTCCATGGTTATGTCACGTCCGATTGCGGGGCTATCGATGATTTTTACCGGGGACATAAAACCAGCCCCGATGCGCCTTCCGCCGATGCCGATGCCGTGATCCACGGTACCGATATCGAATGCGGCAGCTCGTACCGGTTCCTCGTGGAAGCCGTGCATCATAACCTGCTGCCTGAATCCGAGATCGATACGGCCGTGAGTCATTTGCTGACGATCCGGTTCCGGCTGGGGATGTTCGATCCGCCGTCGATGGTGCCGTACGCCAATGTTCCGATGTCCCAGGTACAGAGCCCGGCGCATCAGGCGCAGGCGTTGAAGATGGCGAGGGAGTCGATCGTGCTGCTGAAGAATGCAGGGCATCTTCTTCCGCTGGATGCGCGGACTATTCATACGATCGCGGTGGTGGGGCCCAACGCCGCGGACAGCGAGGTGGTGCTGGGCAATTACAATGGTTTTCCCGATCACGTGGTTACGGTGTTGGAAGGTATCCGGGGAAAGCTGGCGCCCGGTACGCGGCTGATCTATGAGAAGGGGATCGACTATGTGCAGGGTGATACGGCGGGTATCGCGGGCCGGGTGAAGTCGGCCGACGTGATCGTTTTCGTGGGTGGTATCTCGCCGCGGCTGGAAGGCGAGGAGATGCCGGTGAAAGTGGAAGGTTTTAGTGGCGGGGACAGGACGTCGATAGCTTTACCCGCGATCCAGACAAAGCTGTTGCAAGGACTTTATGCCACGGGCAAACCGGTAGTGTTCGTGATGATGACGGGCAGCGCGCTCAGCACGGAGTGGGAGTCGGCGCATCTTCCGGCCATCGTCAACGCATGGTATGGCGGAGAGGCCGCGGGTACAGCCATCGCCGATGTGTTGTTTGGCGATTACAATCCTGCGGGGCGATTGCCGGTCACATTTTATAAGAGCGTGGCGCAGCTGCCGGATTTTTCCGATTACAGCATGAAGGGACGGACGTACCGATATTTCAAGAGCATTCCGTTATACCCCTTTGGGTATGGGCTGAGCTATACGACATTCCGCTATAGTGCGCTTACCATCCCGCCGAACGCGGAGACCAATAGCCCGGTGCCCGTGACCGTAACGGTTCAAAATACCGGCAAGCGGGAAGGCGATGAGGTGGTGGAGCTGTATGTGCGGCATTTAGGTGTTCGTGGCCGGGCACCGATCCATGCGCTGGAAGGTTTTACGCGGGTGCACCTTTTGCCGGGGGAGAAGCGGGTGGTGCATTTTATGCTGGATGCCCGGATGCTTTCGCTGGTGGATGCCGATGGGCGGCGAACCGAGAGCGCCGGGGCTGTGGAGATCTTTGCGGGCGGCGGACAGCCGTTGGCGACGTCGGTGGCCGATGGATCGGTGATGCACAAGATCATTAAACTCGAAGGGGCGACTATTACACTTGCGCAATAAAAATCTGTATATGACACATAATCGTCGTGAATTAATTAAAATGCTGGGGCTCGGCGGCGCTGCGTCCATTTTGGGCCCTGTGGCGGCTTCTGCTGCGGGTATGCGAGCTCATGAAATGCCGCGGATGTCTACGGGTGGGTTGCCGCCGGTGACCATTCGCTCCGTGAAGGCCATTGCCACCAACCCGGCGGGCGCGAATCTCGTGGTGGTGAAGGTGGAGACTTCGGAGCCGGGGTTGTATGGTGTTGGGTGTGCCACTTTTACGCAGCGGGCGGAAGTGGTGGTGACTGCCATCAACAGCTATATGCCGGACTTCTGCGTCGGGAAGGATGTAGATAATATCGAAGATCTATGGCAGAGCTTTTTCGTGAGCTCTTACTGGCGTAACGGCCCCGTGCTGAACAATGCGCTCAGCGGACTGAACCAGGCGCTTTGGGATATCAAAGGGAAACGTGCGAATATGCCCGTGTATCAGCTGCTCGGCGGCAAGGCCCGGTTTGCGGTGGACTGCTATGCGCATGCCGACGGCAAGACGCCGGAAGAGGTGGCCGCCAATACACAGAAATATATGGAGGAAGGTTTCCGCTATGTGCGTATCCAGCAGGGTGGTTATGGTTCGCTGCAGCTGGCGAAGCAGCCGGACTGGCGCGATGCGGGATTCGGCCGGCCCACCGATGATTTTATGGATCGGCACGCTTATGTACTAGCCATTCCCAAATTATTCGAGACGGTGCGAAAGACCTGTGGCCAGGAAGTAGAGCTCTTGCATGATACGCACGAGCGGGTGCAGCCGCAGGATATGATCAATATGTGCAAACGGCTGGAGGAATTCGACCCCTACTGGATCGAAGACCCGCTGACGCCGGAGAACATGCATTTATTTCCGCAGCTGCGGGCGGCGACAACGGTGCCTTTTGCGATGGGCGAGCTCTTCAATAATCCAAACGAATTTGTGGATTATATCGCACGTCGCGATTTCGATTATTTCCGGTGTCATGTCTCGCAGATCGGGGGCATCACTCCGGCGATCAAGGTGGCTCACCTGGGTGAGTTCTTCAATGTAAGGAGCGGATGGCATGGCCCCGGTGATGTTTCGCCCGTAGGCCATGCGGCACAATGTCACATCGATCTGGCCATTTGGAATTTCGGGGTGCAGGAATCGATCTTTTTCAACGATCTGATCAAAGAGGTGTTCCCCGGTACGCCCGAACTGAAGAAAGGATATATGTATGTCAACGAGGCGCCCGGGCTAGGGGTGGATATCAATGAAAAGCTGGCGGCCAAATATCCGATTAACAACAATGCCGGCAAGTGGACGCTGCGTGGGCGCGATGGGACCATCATCAGACCTTAAATTATGAGAAGGATAATTATTTTGGTAGGATGTTTGTGTTGGCTGGGCGCTTTTGCGCAGGCTCCAGGCGCGGTATCGTCAGGGGCCGCCGGCTCACCGCCGCAAGCCGAAATCTCCAATGGGATCGTTCGCGCGCGGTTCTATCTGCCGGATGCGGTCGATGGCTACTATCGCGCTACGCGGTTCGACTGGTCGGGGGTAATGCCCTCGCTGGAATATGCGGGCCACCGCTTTTTTGGCCAATGGTTCCCGAAATATGCACCTACGATCCATGACGCCATTATGGGACCGGTGGAATCGTTCTCACCGCTGGGCTATGGGGATGGAGACACGTTTGTACAGATCGGCGTGGGTGTGCTGCTGCGGCCGGATAGTGCGGCTTATTCGTCGTTTAGGTATTACCGGATCAAAGATGCGGGAAAATGGGCCATCAAAAGGGGGCGACGGCAAGTGGAGTTCCGGCAAACGGTGGCAGGCTACGTCTATACCAAGACGGTGAGCCTGACGAAGGGGAAGCCGCAGCTGGTGATTACGCACCGGCTGCAAAACACAGGGCGCCGGCCGATCGAGACCGAGGTGTTCGATCATAATTTCTTTGTCACCGACAGCCAAACGATCGCTCCAGGCATCGTGCTGAAGTTCCCTTTTGCACTGGAAGCGGAGCAGGCCCGCGGGCTGGATCTGGCGGCGATCCGGGGCGATTCGATCGCGATCCTGCGGCCCTTTGGAGATCGGGAGTCGGTATATGCGATCCTGAATGGGTATGGCGCTACGGCAGCCGACTACGATATCCGGCTGGAGAACCACATCACCGGCGCCGCGGTTCGCATCCGTGCCGACCGGCCACTTTCAAAATTGGTTTACTGGGGCTCCGTGAAGACCCTTTGCCCCGAACCTTATATCCATGTGAGCGTAGCGCCGGGTAAGACGTTTAGCTGGACGCTTTATTATGATCTTTATACTGTCAACCCCTATTAATGAAACTGATATTTGGTTGTTGCTGGAGTCTTCTTTTTCTGCTTGCCTGTAATCGTCCGCATGGACCCAATGTCGATTATTCCGTGTATGGAGGGAATAAGCAAAATAACCGATACGCTTCTTTACGGCAGATCGATCTTTCG
>DASYZH010000023.1:0-2708 GCA_035946435.1 Puia sp.
GATCGACCGTGCCCGTCTGGAATTTTCCGTGTTCCATATTGTTACCGACGCCCGAAACTTTAAGAAAATTGCTGTCTACCCCCTTGACATAGGCCGGCACCCGCAGATCGCCATTTTCGAGGATACCCCGATCCTGTGCCACGAGCGACACCGCTCTAACGCCGGGCGTGCCAAAAAGCCGGTGAACCTGGTCCGGTGTCAGAATCATGGTCTTGGCAGCAACAGGGCTCACCTTGATATCCGGGTAGAAACTGGTATAAAGGGATTTAACCAGGTCTTCAAAGCCATTGAAAACGCTAAGGACCAGGATCAGGGACGCAACGCCCACCACGATGGCCGACATGCTGACCCAGGCAATGATATTGATGGCATTGGTAGATTTTTCTGCACGGAAATAACGCCAGGCGAAAAGCAGCTTCATTTTTGCCCCTCCTCCCCGGGCCGCTTTTCCTCGTTTATCTTCCGGAACAATGCCTCCATCTTGTCCGCATGCTCCAACATATCATCGTGGAAATAGTCCAATGTGGGGATGCGGCGCAGCTGATGCTTTACGCGCGCAGCCAGGTCCCGCTTGACCTCCCAGCCGCGCTCCCCGATCCTTTTCATGGCGGCGGGGACGTCCTTTACCTGGAAAAAACTCAGGTACACCCTGGCCTCCAGCAGATCGGGCGTCACCTTGACCGAGGTGAGCGAGACCAGCCCGCCATCGATCATCCCGAGCCCCAGGCGTTGAAAGATATCACTCAATTCCCCGAGAAGCAGCGCGCCTACCTGTTTTTGCCGTTTACTTTCCTGCATATGCTATATTAAGGCTAAATTTGCCTCCAAATTTACGGATTTCAGCATGAAGAAATTCTCGGTGATCCTCCAGTACCTTTCAAGGTACAGGGGAAAGATAGTACTCTATATGTTTTTCAATATCCTATCCATCGTGTTCGGAGTGGTCTCGGTGGGTATGCTGAGCCCTTTTCTATCCATCCTCTTTAGCAACAACAAGCCCGGCGGACAAACGCCGGCGCTGAATACCAACGCCATCGGTGGACTCAAAGAAGTCATCAACAGCATCATACAACACCACGATAAGGCGACCGCGCTGCTCGTGATCTGCCTGGTGATGGTGATCACCACGATACTGAAGAATATTTTTTATTACTGGTCCTCTTATCTTTCCTCGCCAATTCGTAGCGCCACGATAACGTTCCTGCGTAATGATCTATATACCAAGATCCTGCAGCTGCCCATAGGTTATTTCACGGAACAACGCAAAGGCGATCTGATCTCCCGGATGACCAACGACATCTATGAGATCGAAAGCTCTGTGGTAAGCACGCTGGAAGGCCTTATCAAGGACCCCCTGACAATTATCGGCTACCTGGCCTATATGATCTATCTGAGCCCATGGCTTTCGCTTTTCCTGCTGGTGCTGCTTCCGGTAACGGGTTTTCTCATCGGCAGGATCAGCCGCACACTCAAACGCCAAAGCAAGGACGCCAGCATCAAGTTGGGCGAAAGCCTTTCGGTGCTGGATGAGACGCTGAGCGGTATCCGGATCATCAAAGGATTTGGGGCGGAGTCCATATTAAAAAAGAAATTCTTCGAGATCAACGATAACCTCTTTCACATCCGCAACAAGATGAATGCCCGCAGGGACCTGGCTTCACCATTGACGGAAACCCTGGGTATTGGTATCCTGGCGATCATCCTGTACTTCGGGGGACGGCTGGTACTCGATAATCAAGGTCAGGGCTTTTCCGGCGGCGATCTCATCGCTTATATCGCGATCTTCGCCTTGCTGATCAACCCGGCCAAATCGCTTTCCACTTCGCTGTTCAATATGCAACGTGGTGCGGCCGCCATGGAGCGGGTAGAAACCCTCTTAAAGGCGCCCGTGAATATCCAGGATGATCCCAATGGGAAAAAGCTGGAAGTCTTTAAAAATAAGATCGTATTCAAAGGCGTGAATTTCTCCTATGAAGACACGGCGATCCTGCAGGACATCGACCTGACGATCGAAAAAGGTAAGACCGTCGCCCTGGTAGGCAGCTCCGGTGCCGGTAAATCCACCTTAGCCGACCTGGTCCCGCGTTTCCACGATGTTACCAGCGGAAACCTGCTCATCGATGGGGTCGATATCCGCGACTATTCTCTAAAGACCGTGCGCGAACAAATGAGCATCGTTACCCAGGAGCCTATTCTCTTCAACGATACCATCGCCGCCAACATCGCGCTCGGCAAACCCGATGCGACACACGAAGAGATCGTTCGTGCCGCAGAGATCGCTAATGCGCACAATTTCATCATCGCCAAAGAGGAAGGCTACAATACGAATATTGGTGACCGTGGGAGCAAGCTCAGCGGCGGTGAACGTCAGCGCCTTACCATCGCCCGCGCCGTACTCAAGAACCCGCCGATCCTGATCCTGGATGAGGCGACAAGCTCGCTCGACACGGAAAGCGAGCGGCTGGTCCAGGACGCTATCAATAAAATGATGGAACACCGGACCAGTATCGTGATCGCCCACCGCCTGAGCACGATCCGCCATGCCGACGAGATCATCGTCCTGCAGAAGGGCCGTATCGTGGAGCGGGGAACCCACGACGAATTGATGCATTTACATGGCTTTTACCGCAAGCTGGTAGAGATGCAGGAGGTAAAATAATCACTCATGTCCGAACGAACGACGCTTTCCTATGACCGAATCAACTTTA
>DASYZH010000024.1:0-11872 GCA_035946435.1 Puia sp.
CCGCCGTTCCTCCATCTTTCGCCTTTCCGGAGCCTCGTTTTCCATTAATTACCGTTGTGTTGGGTGGGCAATATAGGGAATTAACCTTAAAATATGCCACAATTAATTTCTTTCTAATGTCTAAGATGCACGGAAAACACCTTTCCATAAAACCGGCCAATTCACAGCCGGTCCCTTATCCATAAGAGTCCCATTCCTTACCTTTGCGCCCTATGAAGGTCCTGATGGTTTGTCCGGGTAACATCTGCCGCAGCCCCCTGGCGGAAAGCATCCTCCGCGAAAAAACACGGCGGGCAGGCCTCCCCCATCACCAAAGATCTCGCCGCTTCACTGCTGATGATTTCCAATACTTTGACAAAATTTATGCCATGGCCGGTGAGTTCGACCCGGCCAAAGTCGACCTCCTGATGAACGAGGTCCATCCCGATCGAATCATCGCCAAATACGGTCATCCCATTAAAATCTCATGAGCAAAAATAAACCCACCCTCGTCCAGGGCACCCGCGACTTCGACCCCGTCACCGTCCATAAACGGCGGCATATCTTCGATACCATCCGTAGCGTCTTCGAAACCTATGGCTACCAGCCGCTGGAAACCCCGGCCATGGAATTGCTGGATACCCTCATGGGCAAATACGGCGAGGAAGGGAACAAGCTGATCTTCAAGATCCTCAACAACGGCCTCAACGACCCCACCAGGATCGCCAAATCCCGCGAGGCCTTCGAGAACGTCCTGCACGGCAAGAACGACCCGAACCTCACCGAACGCGCCCTGCGCTATGACCTCACCATCCCCTTCGCCCGCTACGTGGCGATGAACCATGGAGCCCTCACCTTCCCCTTCCGCCGCTACCAGATGCAGCCCGTATGGCGGGCGGACCGGCCCGCAAAAGGCCGCTTCCGCGAGTTCTATCAATGTGACGCCGACGTCGTGGGCAGCTATTCCCTGGTCAACGAGGTCGAGCTCGCGGCCATCTACGCCACCGTCTTTCAAAATCTAGGCATCCCCGTCGAGATCCGCATCAACAACCGAAAGATCCTCGCCGGTCTCGCCGAATTCTGCGGCGGCCCGGAAAAAATGATCGACATCACCACCGCCATCGATAAGCTGGACAAGATCGGCATCGAGAAGGTCAAGACCGAGCTCACCGAACGCGGTCTCAATGGCACCCAGATCGCCGCCATCGAACAATACCTTGAGATCACCGGCGACAACGCCCACACCCTCGCCGCTCTCAAAACCCTTTTCACCGGCAACGAAACCGCCCTCAAAGGCCTCGCCGAACTCGAATTCATCCTCGATTACACGTCGGCCCTCTCCCCAGGCAACCCTTCAGCCTCCGCTGCAACCCTGGATCCCAACCCGGCAGGCGTCCCCCTCGTCATCGACCCCACGCTCGCCCGCGGCCTTAACTATTATACCGGCACCATCTTCGAAGTCAAAGCCATCGGCATAGAAATGGGCAGCATCGGCGGCGGCGGCCGCTACGACGACCTCACCGGAACATTTGGCGTCCCCGGCATCCCCGGTGTCGGCATCTCCTTTGGCGTCGACCGCATCTATGAAGTAATGGCCGCGCTGAATACCTTCCCCGAAACCATCCACACCGGCACCAGGGTCCTGTTCTTCAATTTAGGCGAAGCCGAATCCCGCGCCGCGTTCGGCCTGCTGCAACAGCTCCGGGCCAAAGGCATTCCCGCCGAACTCTATCACGAACAGGCCAAATTCGACAAACAATTCAAATACGCCGAGAAAAAAGAGATACCCTATGTCGTTATCCTCGGCAGCTCCGAACTTGCCGCCCGCCAGGTCCAGCTCAAAGACCTCCGCACCGGTCAGCAATCGGCCCTGAGCTTTGATCAATTACTCGTTGCATTTGACGGCTGAAAACCCTAACTTCCCGACATGAAAAACATCCTATGCCTTCTCCTCCTGGCCGGCACTTTCGCCGCCCGGGCCCAAACGCCAGTCAATGATCTTCTCCATCATATTCCGGCCGATGCCGACCAGGTGATCGACATCAATCTCGGCGCCCTGAGCTCCAAGATCGATATCCCCAGCGTCGTCGCCATGATAGGAGGTCACTCCAAGGATAAATCCTTCTCCATAGTGCAGCACTTGCTGACCTCGGGAGTGGATCTCCATCAGAATATGATGGTTATTCAAACAAATTCCAAAAATCCGGACAGCACCAGATACGTCACCTTCCTTCTTCATATCACGGACTCGGCCAAATTCGCCGCCTTCATTCGGGCTAACGGAAAGGAGGGCGTGGGCGAACCACTCCACTATCTGCATCCTCCGGGCAAACAACGTGTAGCCGTTCGTGGTCACGAGATGGACGCCTGGACCGATAAGTTGGCTGTCCTGCTGGTCGAGACCCCATCCACTCACGCCACCGCCACTCCACAGGCTCGCGCCCTCACCCAAACCAAAGGCGCACACCGTGCAGCCGCCGCCCTCGCTGGCTTCGCCAACACCAAATTCATCACCAACGAACACTTCGCGACCGTCTTCTCGGACGATGGCGACGTACATATCTGGAGCCACCACAACCAGTTGGCTTCACTCGCCGGTAAGCTCGGGAAAATGTCCCCTGGCATGGCCCAGCTGGGGATGCTGTCACAGATGGCCGGCCAAAACAAAGGCAAGAGCGAGTCCATCGCTACCCTACGGTTCGACAACGGAAGCATCCGCTACAGCACGTTTAAATTCCTCAGTCCCGACCAAATCGCCGCCACCCGACGCGCCCTCGGCCAGGGCCTCAGCCCCGAACTCCTGGCGATCGTCCCGCCGCGCCAGCTCATCGGCGTTGCAAGCGCCCACATCGATATGGGCGTCGTGGAAGACTCGTTGAAGAAGATGCCTTCGTTCGGCATGATAGATACCATGGCACAAAGCAAAGGCATTCACATTTGGGACATCATTCACGCACTCAAGGGCGATTTCATGCTCCTCGTCTGCAGCCCGGACAAGCCCGCGACTACCGACTCTACGGGTAAAACCAAGATGCCCGCGCCCTCGATGTACCTTCTCGCCTCCATCACCAGCAAGGACGCCTTCGAGAAGGTCGTGCCTACGGTCAAGCTCAAAGATGCAACCAGCGCAGGTGCGGACACGACGACCACCGACACCGCGCATTCTAAAAATCCTTTCCCCTACTATCTCCTGCAAAACGATCTGGTCGTCTTCGGTAAACGCCAGCGCGTTAACGAGTTCTTTACCCCCGGAAATGCCGTCGACCCCGTTGGGAAATTGTTGCCCGAAGCGGACACCCGCGCGGGCGCGCTAAACATCGTCCTCGATTTCCATGCATTAGCGGACGACCTGCTGGCGCCCACACTCAATACGCCGGACGCCTCTTCCAAGGATAAGGCGGTGCTGGACGCGCTCCGGAACCTGCAAACCCTGCAGATCTCCGTCGGCACCATTCAGGGCGACGCCATGGAAACCCGGGTAGAGCTCAACTTCACGGACAAAAGCAAAAATTCCCTTACCACCCTGATGAATATGGTTGGCAGCCTGTCCCAGAAATAGGCGCCCTTTATAATTGTTATACTTCTGTGATGGTTTAGGACGGCGAAAACGCGCCATTAATCGTAATTTTCGCCCAATGGCACGCACGAAAAAACTAGTTCCCAAGCACCCGCTGGCGATCCGCTGGATGCATTGGATCAATTTCCCCGTGTTGTTCGTGATGATCTGGAGCGGGTTATTGATCTATTGGGCCAATGATGTCTATAAGATCCATTTGGGGCGAACGGTCTATTTCTCCTTCTTCCCCGACAGCTTTTACAAGGGACTGAACCTCTCGCGCCGGCTGGCGGAGGGCATGGCGTTCCATTTTTTGTTCATGTGGATCTTCCTGATCAACGGACTGGCATACGTGCTCTATACCCTCTTCTCCGGCGAATGGCGCTATCTTTTTCCCAATCGGCGCTCCTTCAAAGAAGCCTGGCAGGTGCTGCTCCACGATCTGCATCTTCGCAAAGGCGCGCCGCCCCAGGGCAAGTTCAACGCGGCGCAAAAGATCGCCTATACCGGCATCATTGTAATGGGTCTCGGCTCCGTGCTTACCGGCCTCGCGATCTACAAGCCGATCCAGTTCCAATGGCTCACCACCATTTTCGGCGGGTACGGGAGCGCCCGCGTCCTGCATTTCGTTCTAACGCTGATCTATTGTCTCTTCTTCCTGGTCCATGTCCTGCAGGTCATCCTCGCGGGCTGGAACAATTTCCAGGCGATGGTCACCGGCTTCGAAGTCCTCAGCGACACCAAAAACAAAACCCATGACTAACCCGCCGCCCAACGATACCCCACTCGACCCCGAGTCGCAGCCCACCGCCCACCAGGATTCCCCATCGCAAAGCCCGTCGCCCGAGTCCCAGCCCATAGCCCCCACAAGCCCCGACCCGGCAGCATCCGCGCAGACACCTGCCGCAAGCCCCGAGGGCCAACCCGCACCCATGCCGGCACCCTCCTCTGCAAGCCCCGAGCTCGCCCCCACGAGCCCCGCCCAAGCCCCGGCAGCCACATCCCCCAGCCACTGGCGCACCCTCGCCAAAGCCGCCGGCTATGGCGAAGACCTCACCCCCGAGCAGCAGATCACGCGCCGCACATTCGTCAGCTTTTCCGCCTTCGCGCTATTGGGCGCGGCGGCCTGGAAGTCATGGTTCTGGATCAAAGACGCCGTGCAAAGCGATGGCGTACAGACGCCGCTGCGCAAGGGTCTCAACGTCGACGGCAAGATATTCAAACATACCCTTTCCCCCAACCATCTCGCAAAGACCTATCCCCGCGAACAGGCCGCTAAGACCGTTCGGTATAACAGTGGTATTGGCCTCGGCGCCGATCCCGCGACATGGCGGCTGCAGGTCACAAAGGCCAATGGCGAAATACTGGCCGTCAGCTTGGACGACCTCAAAGCCCTTCCCAAAACGGATTTCGCTTTTGAATTCAAATGTATCGAGGGCTGGAGCCAGGTCTCGTGGTGGGGCGGCGTCCGCTTCAGCGATTTTATCCAACATTATGATCTCACAAAAGAAGCTCAGCAAGAATACGTCGGCCTGACCACTCCCGACGATCATTATTATGTGGGGGTCGATACCCCCAGCATGCTGCATCCCCAGACCATCCTGGCCTACGAGATGAGCGGCCAACCGCTGCCCGCGCGCCACGGCGCCCCGCTTCGCCTGATCATTCCGGTCAAGTATGGCGTAAAAAACCTCAAGTGCGTCGGCAAAGTCTTCTTCAGCAACGATCGCCCCCGCGACTACTGGTTCGAACGCGGTTACGACTACTACTGCGGGCTGTAAGCCCTCCCGCCTCCAGCACATTTTCATTTTTCGCGCCCTCGCCTTTTGGCTACATTTGAAGGTGTAAGCATACCAAATGCAACCATTCGAAATATTACTATATACGGCTCCGGAAGGTAGCTCCCACATAGAGGTCTTCTATGAGGACGAAACCTTTTGGCTTTCGCAAAAGAAAATGGCGGAGCTTTTCGGCATTGACGTCCGAACCATCAGCGAACATTTGACCAACATATTCACAACCAAAGAGTTGGAAGAAAATTCAGTTATCCGGAATTTCCGGATAGCTGCCAGCGATGGCAAAAAATACCTGACCAAATTCTACAACCTCGACGCCATCATAGCCGTCGGCTACCGCGTCAATTCAATAGAGGCCACGCGCTTCCGCATTTGGTCCACTAAAACCCTCCGCGAATTCATCGTAAAAGGATTCGTTCTCGACGATGAACGACTCAAGCAAGGCAAAAAGTTCGGCAAAGACTATTTCGACGAGCTACTCGAAAGGATCAGGGAGATCCGGGCCAGCGAGCGACGCTTCTATCAAAAGATCACGGATATCTACGCGCAATGCAGCATCGACTACGATCCCAAGTCGGAAGTCACGCACAACTTTTACAAAATGGTACAAAACAAGCTCCATTGGGCGATCACCGGTCATACCGCCGCAGAGCTCATTGCTGAAAGGGCAAAAGCCGATAAACCGAATATGGGGCTGACAACATGGAAAAATGCGCCTAAAGGGAAGATCCATAAAACGGATGTAGCCATAGCTAAGAATTATCTCAACGAACCCGAATTGGACGAGCTGAATCGCATCGTCAGCATGTACCTCGACTATGCCGAAAACCAGGCCCGGCGCAAAATTCCCATGTCAATGAAAGATTGGGCCGCACGGCTCGATGGGTTCCTCCAGTTCAACGAATATGCCGTCCTAAAAGACGCTGGCCGCGTAACCGCAGAGATCGCCAGGAAATTGGCCGAACAACAATATGACCAGTACCGCATATTGCAGGACCGCAACTATGTCTCCGATTTCGATGAAGCTATAAAAGACCTGGAAAAGAAAAAGGATTCAATCCCTTGATCCGTCAACAAAAGACCCAACAAGCCGCCCCTTCCGATCCACTATAATGTCGATCGTGAACCGCTCCGATGTCCCGCGAAGCCGATCATTATAATTCGACCCATAAGTATATTGCCCCTGTTCCTTAAAAACCCCACCCAGCAGCTGCACATGCAGCGGATCGTTCCGCCACGCGTATTTTCACCGCCACCCGGGCCCGGGGATTTTTCTTCTTCTCGATTATCTTTGTTTGAAACTCCATCAGAATCGCAGCGGCTCCTGACGCCGCCCGCCAACTCACTTATACCCATACCTCGCCTTAAACTCCTCCAGCTCCCGCCCCTGCAAAAACTGAAAAAGATACGTCCGCCGCGACCGGTTCCGTTCAACAAAAGGGATATGCCGGGTATAGAACTCATGAAACACCAGGCCCAGTTGCTGCACATGCTGCTGGCTGTCGAGATAGAACCCACAGCTGATCTTCGACCCGCCCGCCCGAAAGCTAAGATCGTTGGTCATCCCATCCGATTTACTCCCCGACACCATCGCCCCATCGTTTACATAAAGCCCGTTAAAGGCTTCGACATTGAAATCCATCTCGGTAATCATATTCAGGGGGTAATGCATCGGGCCCACGGTGATGCCTGCATTGGAAACGATAAGCTCTTCGGCCGAGATGCCATAGTTCCGCACATCGCCCCGCGCGATCAGCGCCCCGATGATCACCACGGCAATGCCGACGCCAAAGACATAAGGGATGTAGTCGTCCATATTAGGGATAAAGACCAGCAACAGCGACGAGGCCGCAATGACCAGCCCGGCATAAGCGATATAGGCCCGCTTATTACGCTTCCGGACAACCAGTCGGGTTCGAAATTCCATACGACAATTTACAATTTTTCATAGACAACCGCAGCCCCCTGGCCAACGCCCACGCACATCGTAGCGAGACCGTACATCGCACCGGCCGGTGAGGGCCGACGCCCCATCTCGTGCAGCAAAGTCGTAGAAATACGAACTCCACTACAACCCAACGGATGACCAATTGCTATAGACCCCCCATTGACATTTACCAGAGAAGGATCGAGCCCCAGCTCTTGCATACAAACAAGCGCCTGGACGGCAAAAGCCTCGTTCAACTCGATCAGCCCCAGATCGCCCACAGACAGTCCAGCCCGTTTAAGCGCTTTCTGTGTCGCGGGGATCGGCCCCACGCCCATGATCGAAGGGTCCACTCCAGCCACCGCCATGCTCACGATCCGCGCGCGAGGCCGCAGGCCAAAACGCTTCACAGCGGATTCACTCGCCAGTAGCATAGCCGCCGCTCCGTCGTTGATACCCGCGGAATTCCCCGCCGTCACCGACCCGTCCTTTACAAAAGCCGGCCGCAGTGCCGCCAGTTTCTCCATAGAGGTAACACGCGGTTGCTCATCGCGTTCAAAAAACAACTGTTCCTGTTTACCCCCGAGCACGAGCACCGGCGCGATCTCGTCGGTCCACCGGCCTGCCGCGAGGGCCGCATAATATTTCTCCTGCGAAGCAAGCCCAAAACGGTCCTGGTCTTCGCGCGCGACCTTCCACTGCCGGGCCACGTTCTCTGCCGTCTCCCCCATGGAATACGGATGGTGGAGTTCGGCCATTTTTTTATTGACAAAACGCCAGCCGATCGTCGAGTCGAAGACCTCGCTCTGCCGGCTGAAGGCAGAACCCGCCTTCCCCATCACAAACGGCGCCCGCGTCATACTTTCCACGCCACCCGCGATATACAGTTCTCCTTCGCTACAGGCGATAGCCCGCGCCGCATCCATAATGGCCTGAAGCCCCGAAGCACATAGCCGGTTCACCGTATTACCCGCCACCGACACCGGCAATCCGGCCAGCAGGGCCGCCATCCGCGCCACGTTGCGGTTGTCTTCACCGGCCTGATTGGCATCACCGGCGATCACATCTTCGATGGCGGCGGGGTCGATGCCGGGATTACGCTCCATGAGCGCCTTGATCACATGGGCAAGCAGGTCGTCCGGGCGGATAGAAGCCAACCCACCGCCGTATTTTCCAATTGGTGTTCGTACTGAGTCGATTACATATGCCGTTTGCATGGCCGCAATTTACAGGAAATCCAATTACCTTTGCACCGGCTCCGCAGACCGCCCCCGTGACCAAAAATTCACCTCCTATGGCAAAATTCTTCGACGCTATCCAGCCGGCTCATCAACTGTTCATCGAACACCAAAAGATGTTCTTCGTAGCCTCCGCCCCCCTCGAACCCGAAGGTCATGTCAACCTCTCGCCCAAAGGCGGCGACGTCTTCCGCATCCTCGACGCCAACCATGTCGCCTATCTGGATTACACCGGCAGCGGCAACGAAACCTCCGCCCACCTCATACAAAACGGCCGCATCACCTTCATGTTCTGCGCCTACGACGGCCCGCCGAATATCTTACGGTTATACGGCCATGGCCGCACCATCCTGCCCACAGACGACGAGTGGCCCACCCTTATCGCCCTCTTCACGGACATCCATCCCACGACCCGCCAGATCATCACCGCAACCATCGATAAGGTACAGACCTCCTGCGGCTACTCGGTCCCGCTCTACGAATACCTCGGCGAACGCGACCACCACTACAAATGGGCAGCCAACAAAGGCCCCGAAGGTCTCGTCCAATACCGCCAGGAAAAGAACCGCATAAGCCTCGACGGCCTCCCCACCGCATTGTTCTAAAAGTAAAAGGCCGGGCGGCCAGTCCCCTACCGCGTCGCCACCCCCAACGGCCGCACATCCGCCGCCACCGGCAACGACAACGGCTCACCCGGCTCCGTCAGCGTCCCATCGGCCGCCACGGTCAGCGAATGCAAAAAGTTATAGTCGCCACCAGCCATGGGATCGATGTCCTGGCTCACGACATAGAGAAAATTCCCCTCCGGCGAAAAGTTCAACGCAAAATCGCCACTGGCGAGCGACGTCCCACCTTTACCATTAGGCATCGCCCCCGAATCCTTCAGCACCAGCTTATTCAAAAACACGGGCGCGGAAGCATTCGTAATATCATAGACCCCCACGGAGTTCTCGCCCGAATTCAGCACATACAACCGCGTTCCTTTGGCATTGGTGCGCAGCCAGCATGCCGCAGCGCCGGCAGACACCGTTCCTGTTAAGCTCAACGCACCCGAACCCGCATCGACCGAATAAACACCCACCGAAGCAGCCACCGGGAAACCCACATAGACCACCGGCTGATAAGGATGTTCCGCCAGTCCCAGCGCCCCGCCGTCGCCGGAAGGCAGCACATACGGACTACCCGGCGCCATCTTGAACCCGCCGTCACCCGAAAGATCAAAGGAAACGAGCGTACCCACCGGCTCTTCCGTTGGCAGCATGAAGGCGAGGAAATCGGTAGCAAATACGTGCGCATGGTCATTGGATACCAACACCTGCGACGGCGAAGAACCTGCGGGAACTTCGACCTTCCCGCCGGGGACCTGTTCCAGCCTGCCCTGGCCGTTGATCGTGAAGCTAACGTAGTTGGGTAGCTGCGTAATGGTGTGCAGCGGGTCCAGGCTCTTGTTGGCCACATATACATAAACGCCGTTAATGGCAATGCTGCAAGGCGTTTGTCCGCCGGATGCAAAAGGGCTTCCGGGAACCATCGACAGCGACCCGTCCTTATCGATGGAAAACACGGCGACGGTATTGCTACCGCCATTGACGGCAAGAAGATAATGTCCATCGGGGCTGATCACCAGCGGATCATCGGTATCGTCGGGGCCCAGGGCCTCCGAAGGATTGCCGACCCCTGCGCCCCGCGTAAGGAACGGACTCCCCGGCAGCGGCGTCAGCGTACCATCCGAATTGCGCTTATAGGCAAGCACGGAATTCGCGTTGTCGTGGTAGTCGTTACTGAGGACATAAACAATCTTATTCTGTTCGGCCGCACCGACGCCCCCTTGCTGCTTGGAACAAGACGACAGACCCGCCGCGAGACCCATGCCCGCGACGGCAAGAAGTAAACGAGTGTTCATAACGCTAAATTTTCAACAAAGTAACCGCAGCACTGCAAGGAAGTGCTCACAGAAAGATCACAAGAGTGTACGGAAAATATATTATTTTGACACTATGATTCCACAGTTGCTGACCCTGCTGAGCCTATGCCTCCCCGCAGCGCCCCTTCTCGCGCAGACGCAGGGAACCGCTGCCGCATTCGAATGGACGGCGCCCAAAAAGGCACCCCAAAAAAGCGGCTATAGCCTCATCGCTTTCCTCGACTCCCGGCAGGATACGTCATGTGTAGGCAACTATTCCCTGGAACCAGGGGCCAAACCCACGAAGCTGATCCTGAAGACCCCGATCCAACCCCAATTGGAGGCCATCCTGAACGCCTATCTGGATGCGTCGCCCGGATTCGGTGCGGTCCTCTTTCAATTGAGAAGATTCTCTTTTGCGGAGACCCAAAGAACCGCGTACACCTATCTCTCCGCCAATTTATATGCACTCAAAGACAACGGCTATGTGCTCCTGCTCGGGCTGGACACCACACTCGTGATAGACGGACCGGTAAATTTCCAGTCGGCTTTAATCAACGCCAGCAATGAGGTCGTCGACAATTTTATCGCCAAAGGGATCGCTTTGGCGCCTACAGACAACATCGTGTACAGCTACGATGATGTGCAGCACATCGACAGCGTTCAAAAGCGGAAGCTAAAGGCTTACAATACCAACGCCTATACCGAAGGGTTCTATAGCAACTATACCGCGTTCAGGAACCAGACGCCGGATCTTCAGGGAGAGGTCAAGCTCCGGAGCGACGGCGGTATGGCGGTCACGCTCCATAGTACGGAGTGGACGGAGCCCAGGGGCAAAAAGCATATTTTTGCCGTTGTCTATAAGGGAGTGCCTTATATCGTAACCCATTTCGGGTATTATCCCCTGGAAAAACAGGCCAATGATTTCTACTTCACCGGGCGATTGAATGTTGCCGGTAGTCCGCCCTCTCCCTTTGGGCTTTTTACGGGCAATGCGGCAGATGCGGACAAGCGCAATTACCGCGTCCTCATCGATTACACCAATGGCGAATACATTCACCTCAAGGCGCCGGCGGTTGCGCCGTAAATCCCCATCCGCACCTCCATCCTGTTCCGCCCCGCCACCGACTCGGCATGAAACACATACCCATGCAGCAGCAAGACCTTCCGCACAATGGTAAGCCCCACAGCGGGTCGCGATGGCCGCACAGCATCCTGCCCATTGAGCCAGGCCAGTAGCTCCTCGGGCAAAGCCGGTCCATCGTTCTCGATGGAAAAAACGAGCTCGTTCCCCACCCGCGCCAGGGACAATCCGATCCTGCCGCCCTCGGGCGTATAGGCAAGCGCATTGACGAGAAGGTTTTGTACCACCCGCTCCATCATCGGCACATCCGCCTCGATCCACGAGCCGTCCTCGACACCCCGTTGTTCGATCCTATCCTGCGCGCCTACGGCGCGCAGGACCTCACCCAT
>DASYZH010000025.1:0-16544 GCA_035946435.1 Puia sp.
GAAGGCCTCGCGCAGGACGTCCTTCTTTTTTCCCAGCTGCTCGTCTGTGACACCCGTCCCGCGGCCGGCGCATTCTTCCACCGGGATACCTGTGACATAGCTCATGATCAGCGAAGCGGAAGAGGTGTTACCGATACCCATCTCGCCGAACCCTATGCAGTTGCAGCCTTCGACCGCGAGCTCGCGGACGATCGATCGCCCCGCTTCCAGGGCCCTGTGGAGCTCTTCGGCGGTCATCGCCGGCGCTTCGAGATAGTTGCGGGTGCCATAGCCGATCTTATGAGGAATCAATTTCTCATAAGATCGGTCACCAAAATCGAAATTCACGCCCGCATCGACGACGCTAAGCCCCAGCTGATGCTGCCGGCAAAAGACATTGATGGCCGCACCGCCGGCGAGAAAGTTCAGGACCATCTGGGCCGTCACGGCCTGCGGATAGGGATTCACCAATCCTGTGGCGGCGATGCCATGATCCCCGGCAAAGACCACGATATGCGGGCGGTTGAGCTGCGGCGTCAGCGTACCCTGGACGAGGCCGGCCTGTAGCGCAATTTCCTCGAGCCGCCCCAGCGCGCCGAGTGGTTTGGTCTTGTTGTCGATCAACTGTTGTAGCCGTTGTCGTAGAGTCGTCTCCGTATCTGTTTTCATGTAACGCTATTTTTTTCCGGCGCGGAACGCGCCGGTGTCTATTTGACTTTTAGCGGCAATCCGCTGATCATAAAAATGGCTTCATGGGCCCGGGCCGCAATGTACTGGTTCACCCAGCCCTGCAGATCAGTGAATTTTCGCCCCGAATCGGTGTGCGGGTGCAACCCCATCCCGATCTCGTTGCTGATGACGATCAGGTGCGCGTCCTGCTCCAGCAGGGCATCGATCTCCGCCTTGCAGGATGCCAGGCAGGCGTCGATGTCACCACGGAGATCGGAAAAAAAATTCGTGATCCAGAGCGTGACACAGTCGATAACCGCCGTGCGGCCTTGTAAAGCCAGCCGGCTGAGCTGCTTTTCTTCTTCCATCGAAGTCCAGCGTGCATCCCGATCCTGCCGATGTCGCTCTATGCGTTGCCGGAAGTCTTCGTCCCAGATCCGCGCCGTGGCTACATAAACGGGCTGTTGGCTATGTTGCAGCGCCAGCTCCTGCGCATAGCGGCTTTTTCCGCTCCGGGCTCCGCCGGTAATGAAGACTAATCGCCGCATACTGTTGATTTAGGCCGCCGCCGCCGGAGGCGGCGGCGGCAGACCCATAAAAGTAGTTTAAAATTCGATAGTGGCGCCCCCCGTCCACATCGCAGGAATGGAATTGTAACCGTAGACCGTAGTGAAATGCTTATCGGTGACATTGCGTCCATCGACGAATACCTTCAGCCGTTTGGTCAGCTTGTACTCCGCATACAAATTCACGATAAAGAAAGGATCCAGCACGGCATCGGGCAGCGGATTGAAGGTGACGGGGTCATACCCGCCGATATCATACCGCCTGCTTTCATAATGTCCCGTGATCCCCAGATAGCAATTCGCAGCAGGCTTCAGACCCAGCGTGAAATTGACCGTATGCGCGGGCACCCGCAACGCATAACTGTACGCCGTGTCGTCATAAGAGATACGGCTCTGCGTTTTTTCCTTCATATGCAGCCAGGTATAGTTGGCGGAAAGGCTCACGTATTCGTTGAATTTGTATTTTCCTTCGAATTCGAGACCATCGCCTTTCTCGTTGTCGAAGTTGTAATACAGATAGGTGAAATTGTTGAAGTCGATCCCATCCCTGATATTCCGGTGGAAATACGTGCCCCGAAGGTTCAGCCGGTTGTCGTTGTATTGCAACCCGCCTTCATAGGTGGTGGACTTTTCAGGCTGCAGGCCCGGATCGCCATATGCCGAGTACAGCTGGTACAGGGTTGGGGCCTTCCAGGCGCTGGCGACGCTGGCATACAGCTTCCAGTTCCGACCGATGAGCCAGGCCGGGTTGAACGTATAGGTATAGTTGCTGCCGAAACGCGAGTCGGTATTCAGCCGGCCGCCCAGCTCCACGCTAAGCCCCATGTCACCGGTATACAGCAGCGAGCTGTATAACGAGTTCTGGCTGATCGACGTGTCTTTGAAGGTCTCCGGATAGCCGCCATAGACGCCGTTTAAGTTCATGGAGTTGATGCGGTAGTCTCCACCGGTGAGCAACGTGAGACCATAGCCCAACTTCGAGCTGGCATAGATCTCGGCAAACTGCGACTTACCGAAATAGTGCTCGTTGACATACGACTGATCAAAGACGCTGTCCCGGTTTAGCAGCCGGTCCGCCGTGCTGTAGAGATAGTTGCCGTTGATGGTAGTGTTCGACAGCTTATAGGTGAAGCCGCCGCCCGCCAGGAATTCCTTGTTGGCGTTGGTATAGTCCCTGGCGTCCTCGAACGGGCCGTTGTCGATATCCGCCGTATAGTGGCTGTATTGGATGAATCCCTTGACCGTAAGCGGCTCTACGGGGTTCCAGGCAAGATTTCCCGCCACGAGGTCGCCGCGATACCCATTGTGTTCGAAGGATGTATGTGGTGTCTTCGACGAGTCGGCAGCAGTGGCGAAACCATTCGAATGATCCCGGTTGTACCGGACATTATAGGTCAGCTTTTCAGCCAGCTTTCCATACACCTGTGCATTGCCGTTATAGGTTCCATAGTTGCCGCCCGAGAAGCCCGCCTTTCCATTGAAAGGTTTTTTTATATCGGATTTGATGGTGATGATGTTGACAACGCCGGCGATGGCGTCGGAACCATAAAGGGTACTCTGCGCCCCTTTGGAGATCTCGATCCGCTCGATCGTGGAGACGGGGATAAGGTTGATGTCGAAACTATTGTCCGTTTGTGTGGGGTCGGTAAGGGGAACGCCATCGATGAGGATGAGCGCCCGGCCCGAACCGGCCCCGCGGATAAAGATACTTTGGTTGGTTCCCGGGTCGTTGAGCGCGCCGGAGACCGTGATGCCGGCCTGCTCGCTCAATACTTCTCCCAGCGCCTTGCCTGCGGCTTTTTCCAGCTCTTCGTGCGTGACGACGATGACCACTTTTCCCGTCTGACTTTGTTTCACCGGATACTTGGTTGCGGTGACAACTACCTGATCCAACTGGCGACGCGAAGTGTCGCCGGCTTCTTGTGCCCATGCCACCTGGCCGGACGCCAGCAGCATTAAAAGGACAACATGCTTCCTTCTCATTTTTTTCAGTTAATTTTTTTGCTGGCTTGCTGAATTGCCGGGAGGGAGCAGGCGTAATGCATCGACCTGCCCATTCCTCGCTTTTCACCCGAAAGCCGTGAATGTATTGATGGGACCAGGCAGGTCTTCTGGCTCATGCTTCACCGTTTTACCTTCCCATCCGCTGCAGCGGACAGTGGTCTTGACGTGGGCGGTAATTCCGCTGCCGGCAGCGCCGGAGCGGGGCATTTACAGCTACGGGGATAGCGCCGGTTTTGCACCGGACTTCCCTTTTAATGACGCAAGGCGTCAACCCGATCGGCCGCTAAGATAAGGAATTTTGAGGAGGCCCCGGCCTTCGGCGGGGGCCGGGTATGAGAATTGAGGTACTCACAGGTTATGAAGCAGGACCACTTCTACGAATATTGGCCCATCATCGATCGTCCCGCGATCGAATGGCCGGGCGGCAAACGTCTCGCCGTCTACATCGGACTGAATATCGAACATTATGAGACGGGAAAACCCTCCATCGGCATCCTCGACAAAGCTTCCGGCCGCGACCCGGACCCCCTCAACGAAGGCTGGCGTGACTATGGCAACCGCGTAGGGGTCTGGCGGATCATGGAGCTCATGGACAAATATCGCATCCGCCCCTCCGTCCTGCTGAATGCCGACGCCTGCGAATTCTATCCGCGGATCATCCAGGAGGGCAACCGGCGTAACTGGAACTGGGTAGCACACGGCAAGAACAACTCGATGTTCGCCGGCACCGCGCAACCCAAAATGACCATGGAAGAGGAGCGCCGTTATCTGCGGGATTGTCTTCAGACCATCCAGCGCGCGACGGGCAAGGCCTGCAAAGGCTGGCTGGGGCCTCTGGGACTCAGCGAAACCTACAATACCATCGACCTGCTGGCCGACGAAGGCATCACCTATGTGCTGGACTGGACGGGCGACGACCAGCCCTATCCGCTAAAGACCTATCATGGCGAGATCATCTCGGTACCTTATTCGCTGGAAATAAACGACCTGCCGCTCTTTTTGCAAAAGGGGGTGACGGGCCCCGAATTCGGTCAGATGATCATCGACCAGTTCGACGTTCTGCACCGCGACTCCGTCACCGCTGCCCGGGTCATGGCCATTTGCATCCACCCGTTTGTTGTCGGGCAACCCTTTCGGCATAAATACTTCGAACAGGCCATTGCCTATATCTTACAGCAAAAAGATGTGTGGATCGCGACCAGCGATGAGATCGCGGCCTGGTATATGTTGAATTATTACTCCGCCCATGTTCAAAAGCTAAGGGAGGTGGGTTTGCCGACGTAGACCGTCCAGCAGTGCGGCAATGGAATCGAACCGCGCGACCTCGGCAGAACCAGCCCCGGCGCCTGGCGACATGGCCCCCGCCGGCATAGCGCCTCCGGCCTCGAGCACCCACACCGGCCGCCCCTCCTCCACCAGGACGCGGACCAGGCCGACCCCGGCTCCTCCCCCCATCGAGTCCGTCCCCGCCGCTTCCGCCACAATCGCAAACCCCGCCCGTTGCAACGCCCGCCTGGTCCAAAAGGCTTCCACGCCTTCCCCTTCCAGCCTTATCTGCAGCTGTCCCTCCGGGGGTATCCGGAACACTCCGGCGGCCCGGTCGAAGACCACATCCTCCCGGGCAAAAACGGCCTCGAAGATGCCCGCCAGTATCAGGTCTTCGGGAGTTCCCTTATGAAAGGAACCCGCCGCTGAGCCCGCACTGCCAGCGAGCCCCGACCCAGCCGTGAAGCCCGCCGCGCCGCCCATCGCCGGTCCAGCCCCGCTATCGGCTTCGAGCAGCCAGACCTCGTCGGCAACCTGCAGCGCCAGATCCAGCTCGTGCGTGGAGAGCAGGATGCCCTTGTTGAGCTCCCGCGCCAGCCGGTGCAGGAGCCGCATCAGCCGTATCCGGCTGGGCAGGTCGAGATGCGCCGTGGGTTCATCGAGCATGAGGATCGGCGTGTCCTGTGCCAGTGCCCTTGCGAGCATTACCTTTTGGTTTTCCCCGTCACTCAGGGTAAAGACCTTCCGCCCGAGCAGCTCGCCGATACCCGCCGATGCGATGGCCCGGTCGATGGCCACCCTATCCGTCTCCTGAAGTCCACCCAGCCAGCCTGACCAGGGATATCTTCCCAGCGCCACCAGGGAATGGACATCCAGGTTACTGCCAAGGACCCGGTCGGTTAGCACCAAACTTATTTTTTTGGCAAGTTCACCGGAGGACAGCCCGCTCCGCCCTTGGATCTCTACCCGGCCGCCCAACGCCGGCTGCAGCCCCGCCAGCGTCCTGAGCAGGGTCGACTTACCCGAGCCATTGGGCCCCAGCAGGCAGATCAGCTGGCCCGCGCCGATGGTGAGGCCGGGCAGTCCTCCGGACACGACGATCCGCCGGCCACCCTGATGATAGCCCGTGACCAGTTCCCGGGTATGCAGCAATTCGACCATCATCTATAAATGTTTAGATTCTTTCTTCGGACCAGCAAATAGATCACCACGGGCGCACCCACCAGCGAGGTGATGATGTTGATGGGCAGTACCGTTTGCGTCCCCGGCCACTGCGCAATGCAATCACAGGCCAGCAGCAGGATGGCGCCGAGAAGACAGGAGGCCGGCATCAGGACGCGATGGCTCGACGTGTTGAACAGCAACCGCGCCAGGTGAGGGACGGCGATACCCATGAACCCGATGGGCCCGCAAAAAGCCGTGATGCTCCCGGCCAGCAGACTCGTGCTGCAGACGATGATGATGCGGGCGCGCTTTACCGTTAGTCCCATGCTGCGGGCGTAGTTCTCGCCGAGCAGCAGCGCATCCAGCATCTTGGACGAAAGGAAGACCGCCACGAGGCCCACGGCGACGACGGTCGTGAGGATATAGAGTTGCGACCCCGTGACCCCGCCCAGTGACCCAAAGGTCCATAACAGATACTCCTTCACCTCCTCGGGGTTGCTGAAGAACTGCCAGATGCTGGTAAGCGCCACGGTTATACTGTTCATCATGAGTCCGATCACCAGCATCAGCACATTGTCCCGAAGCCGGCTCGACAGCGCAACCACCAGCAGCATCACCAGCCCCGCACCGACACAGGCAGCGCCAGCGATCAGCCAGCTGCCGGGCGAACCCAGCTCACGGATGGCATACAGTGTGGCCATGCTGCCCCCCGACAACATCACTGCCGCTACACCGAAAGAGGCGCCGGCAGTAATCCCCAGCACACCCGGCTCTGCGAGCGGATTCCGGAACATGGTCTGCATCTGCAGGCCGCTCACGGAAAGCCCGCATCCCGCCAGCACCGCGGTGATGGCCTTCGGCAGCCGGATGCTCCGGACGATAAAGCCCCAGGTGAGATCACCCGATCCCGGGTGGAATAAGATGTGAAAGATATCGCGCACCGGGATGCGTATCGATCCCGAGGAGAGGTCGAGCACAAATGCCAGCACGAGGAGGAGCAGCAATCCGCCGAGACGGAATCTTCGAATGCGGACCTTCATTTGAGTTGTTTATAATAATGCAGCGTGTCCTGCGGTAACAGGCCCGGATGCAGGATACGGATCAGGTCGGCCAGGATAAGATGCGGGTTGACGATACCCGACTCCCAATAATCATTGGAGCCGATGTCATTGACCCTTTTGTTATTGTTGTACAGCGCCCCGGTGCGAAAGGCATGAAAAGTACCGTACCGGCTGTCTTTGGCCAGGATATCGCTTTTAGAATCCACGTAGCCGATGTTGAGCCAGTAATCCGCCTTGAGGGCCATGGGTGCCACCGCTTCAAAGTTAAGCGCCAAACTGCCTGTCCCCCTGGTGTCCGCCCAGGGATAGGTGGCGCCGGCATCTTTGAGGAGCTGGGTTTGATAGTTGCCGCCTGCCGGCACATACCATGTCCCTTTAAAAGGCATGTTCACGATCACGGTGGGCTTGTCTCCCGCGGCGGTGCCGATAGCCGCGAGCCGTTGATAGGCCCGGGCCACGCTGTCGAATTTTGTCGCGACGTAGTCTTCCTTGTCCACCAGCGCGCCGATGAGCTTCACCCATTCGGCCCGGCCCAGTGGCGTCGTCTCGAGCCATTCCGCATCGGGCATCACGGGGATACCGGCGTCCATCAGGGGCTTGTATTGCCCGAAGGCAGCGTCGGGGTTGGTCATGGCGATCAACACGCCGGGATGCATGGCGATCACCAGCTCGTTGTTGATCCGGCTGTCGATGCCGATCTCTTTGACCTTATCCTCCCTGATACGTTCGCGGATCGTAGGGGAGTTGATATACTGAAAATTGCCCAGCCCCGTGATCCGATCCGCTACGCCGGCAAAATCTGCCAGCGCCACGTGCACCGAGGACTGGACCGCAAACTGCCGCACGGGTGTCGTGATCACGGGTATGCCGGGCCGGTCGGCGGGCGCGGCAATGCCCGAATCTACCAGCAAAAAATGAAGGGTATCGGCATGACCCGCCATTTCGTTGACGACGCTGACCTCGCGATAGCCGTCATAATAATCGATCCGGAAACCATGCGCATAGCTTAGCGGCATGTGCCTGATGAAATGGGATGTCTTCGCGGACCCTCCCTCCGACGACCCATCCCGGCCGCCGCAGCCGGCAACAAACAGACCGCCGGCCGTGACAAACAACGCACAACGGGCGACAAACGCGCCTGTCCCTGCCAAAAAGAAATTCGAACTCCTGTACATAGCGAAATACTTTTATCGGAACATTCAGCCGCCTTTGACCCGAAGGTTTGGCTAAAGGATAATGCGGCAGGTCTTCTGGCTCGTGCCGGTCCGGCAAGCCTTCCCGTTCCGGTTACGCGGAACAGTGGTCAGGAGTGTGCGTGGACCTCGATCGATGGCACTTACAGCTACGGGTATAGCGCCGGATTTGCACCGGTCTTCCCATTTTAATCCGCCCGGGGCGGAACCAGCATCCCCGCGAAGGTAAGGAGTCACTTCGTATTATTTTTCCCTTTATCTTTAGGCCCCCCAAAATGGATCCCTGGTCCATTGGCCGAAGGCCCGACATTAGCGCTTTGCGGGAGATGCGCTAAATTTCCCGGAGGGCATCTCCTGCACATTAATATTGTAAGAATTTTTTATGAGTGTTATCCGTAAGGCCAACTCGTTTATCAAGGATCTGTTATTGGTTTCCCGTGTGGGTGTGTTGCTGGCCCCGCTCCGTTTTCCCTTTAAATTCCTCAATAACTTCTCTTTGCTGTCTTCCTGGGTCAACAAGAACAGCGGGAAGGTACCTTAGAAGGATTTCTATACCCCTTTCCGGAACTACAACCGCCGGGTGAAGCTGCATGAGCATGTGGTGAACAGCGAGGGGCTTGCCAATAAACCCATTCATTACCTGGAATTTGGCGTGGCCAGCGGCACTTCTTTCCGGTGGTGGATCAGCGCCAACCAGCACCCTGGCTCCCGGTTCTTTGGTTTCGATACCTTCGAAGGGCTGCCCGAAGACTGGCATTTCTTCAAAAAAGGCGCCTTCAGCTTCGATACCCCCCTTCTCGAAGATGCCCGCGGTACCTTCATCAAGGGACTGTTCCAGGATACCGTCTATAAATTTCTTGACAACTATCGCGCGAACATCGACACCCCCGAGGCGACCCGCGTCCTCCACCTGGATGCCGATCTCTATTCCTCCACCCTCTTCGCGTTGACGATGTTGGCACCGTTCCTGCGCAATGGCGACATCCTCCTCTTCGACGAGTTCAATATCCCCAACCACGAATTTGCGGCCTGGAACGATTTCGTCCGCAGCTATTATATCAAATACGAGGTCATCGGTTCGGTGAACAACTTCTACCAGACCGCTATCAAGGTGATCAAGTGATCTGTCGGCGGACGGTGAGCAGCAGGTCGTCTCTGCCATTAGCGGATCTTGCCCGCCGCATTCTTCAGCACCACGTTGGAAAGGATCGCCGTGTCCGTTTTAGCCGGAAGATGAGAGCAGAAGCCGATGCCGACATAGAACGGGGCGTCGAGATGTAGCTGGATGGGCTGGGCGACCTGGTGCATCGGTTCGCCGTGCATGCTTACCCAAACGGTGAAGGTATCCCCATGCTTTTCGATGCCGATCCGCCGGGCCATCCCGATATCGAGGCTGTCGCCGGGATTGCCTGGGGTATGACCGTTCTTTCGGTTGACGCGCACCTCTTTCATCTGCTGATTCTTATCCGGCCGCCAGGCCAGGTGCATCAGGCCTCCCCCGTGAAGGGCTACCACGGCTTCTTTGGAATCGTCGTCCAGGTTTTGGCGGATAACGAGCACCGCCTTCCGGTCGTCATAACCTTCCGGATCGGGAAAGGCGATATCGGCGGCCAGGGACACATCGCCCGACATCTTTTTCCAAACGTAACGAAACTCGTCGCGCTGGTACCATATATTATACCCGGCCGAGATAATTGTGTATTGACCACTGGTCGGGCTATAGCTGGAAGAACCGGGTACCAGGGCGGACCCGACGTCGCTCTGCCCCTGAAAAATGCCAATGGCCTTATGCTCCGTTTTTGCCGGCCGGTGAAAGTCCAATGGCGGCGGCACTTGTTTATGTGTGGCGGAGCCGGGAAGGGCCCAGTCCGGCACCTGGACGTTACTCGTCTGCGCGGAGACGTGGTGAATACAGGTGCACAATGCAAGGGCAGATAGCAATACTCTCATATCGATGATGTTTAGCTCTCAATATAAAGCCCGGATCCTGCCTTACTTGAATTTTCGCCACATCAACGCTACATCATGCCCCATTGCGGCTACATCTTATCCACATCAATGCAGTGCCGGTCGGCAGCCAACTTTTTCCTGCAATCGACCCCGCTTCTTTGAGTTCTGGATCTTTGTATATACAAATCAATAATTTTGATTTTTGCCAAAACTGTCGATACTGTTTATCATTAATTTTCAATCGATTACGGGGTATCGATTTTTAAGACATAGCATTTTTTCTGATTTGTATATACAAAGATCGAAAATTCTCCAAACAGGATTATTTCAACGCCAGATTTAAGGATACGCCCCCATATCCTTTTCTCCCCACCGCCGCCTGGATGGATCGGAGGTCCATCGTCCGAAGGACAGACATGAGCGTTTACTTCAGCAGCAAATTCAGGGATAAACCGGCGTAAACGTTTCTCCCCGCCGCAGCATTATAATACCGCCCGGCGGCGGCATTGAAGTCATCGCCCAGACTATAGCGGACATTGAAGGCATTGTCGATCCCGGTGTAGACATCCAGCTTGAACTTCCCGCCGGGGAGGATGCGGCGAAAGCCCAGGCGTCCCCCCATGAGATTATAGGAGCCTGCCCACGCGGTATTGGCGTCGTTCAACGCCACATGATCGGAATAGGTATAGGTGATATCGGTATATACGCCCAAATGAAGGCGCACATCCAACCCCGACACGACGAGCTGCGGCGGCACGCTGGGCAGGCGATGACCGGTGAAGTTAGAGGTGTCCTGGGTGAAGCCGCTGTAATGGAAATCGTGCCAGGTGTCACTGACGAAGACCTGCAACCCGCTGACAAAGCCTGCCAGCTTGTCGATCAGCTGGTAAGAAACAAAGGTCTCCAGCCCATGCTGGTTCGTGCCTCCTGCATTGACGGAATAGCTTACCCCAAAAGAGTCGATCCGCTGCACGATCGCATTGCGGATATGGAAAAAAAAGCCATCCACATCAAAGAACAGCCGTCCATGAATGAGCGAGCCGCGCGTGCCCAGTTCATAGTCGATGCCGTTCTCGGGCTGTAGCGGCGGGCCGACGACCCCATTGCTTTTCTCCAGCTCCTGCACCGTGGGCGTAGAGAAGCCACGCGAGGCGCTGGCATAAAGCGAGATGTCGGGCGTGAGCTTTTTCAGCAGGGCGATGCGCGGCGCCAGCTTGTTGTCGAAACGGATATCGTGCGTCACCGGCGGGATCACGGAGACCCGGGTGATGTCCAGGGCATTGACATTATAGCTCGCGCCGGCGGTGAGCGTCCAGCCGCCGTCGAATTTCATGTCGGCCTGCAGAAACCCCATATAGGTCCAGTTGTTAAGCCGGTCGTCCGTTTGCAGCGTATCTTCCACGCCGGACTTGTTAGCATAGTCGCGGGTCTCGAAAAATCCCTTTTGGGCTTCCGCCCCGGCATTCAGCTGCAGGCTGCCGATGCCCAGATCCGTCTTGTACCCGAAGACCGTCCTGCCGCCGAAATGCGGCTCCTGCCGGTATTCATAGACGCGGATACCGGGATTGGTGAAATTGGTATAGGCGCCGTAGACCGCGGTGGTATTTTGCCAATGATCGTTGAAATGCCAGGTGCTGGCGATACCTGTAGTGAAGTTCTTTTGAAAGATGGCCGCCTGCGCCTGTACCGCTCCGGGTTGTCCCCCCACCGGGGGGCGGGCCATCCGGGCATTCTTGTTGTACTCGGTGAGCGTGAGCCCGCCCGGCGTCTGATAATAAAGATCACTATAAAGCATATACGCATGTATCGTCTGCTTGTCCGATGTTCGGATTGCCGTTTCCCAGCTGCCGACGTCGCGGCGCATCTGCGTCTGCTGGCGATAGCCATCGCTGGTCTGATGCGTATAAGAGAAGATATTCCGATGATCGCTGTCACCCACCCGGAGGTTGGCGCCCGTGCTGTTCGTATTGAACGACCCGCCGGTATAATCCACGCTGATGCCCTTCTCCCAAACCGCGGGAATCGAGCTGATGAGCACCGCGCCGCCGATACCGGCGCCATAGAGACTGCCGGCCGTTCCCTTGATGATCTCGAGCGATTGAAAATTATAGAACCCCAATTCGTTGAGATAGGTGTTGCCGCCGGGGTCGGTGAGCGGGATCTCATTCCAATAGATCTTGATATCGCGTACGCCGAATGGCGACCGGAGCGAGCTGCCGCGGATGTTGAGCCGATAGCTGCCGGGCGAACGTTCTTCCATGCGGACTCCGGGATTGGTATTGAGGGCCGGGAGGATGCTCAGGTTGGAGAATCGGTTGAGCGAAGCCTTGGTCACGATGCTCACGGGTGCGCCCACATCCGTTAACTTTCGGTTCTGCTCATAGGCCTTTACCACGACCTCGTTCAGCGGCCTGGTATCGGACGAATCGGTCAAAAAACCTGCTGGAGCAGGCTGCTGGGCTGATGAGGAAAAGAGCAGCCCAAGAAGGCAGGCGGTAAGCACCAGCAGGTTTTTTTTCATAGACAAATTTAGAATAGAATTCATTATCTTCCGTCACCCACCTTGAAAACGCGGTAGCGTTTTCGCCCCGAAGGGCAGACATTAGCGTTTTTCCGGAAATGCGCTAATTTTTTGGCGGCGCATTTCCGGAGTTTAATATGAGTAAAAGACAGTTGAATCTATTCGATCTCAGCATGATCGTGGTCAGCCTGGTGATCGGAATGGGCATCTTCCGTACACCTGTGGACGCGGCAGTACGGGCAGGGACGCCGAGCATCTTCTTTGGGGCCTGGGCCCTCGGCGGCGTCATCGCCCTATGCGGCGCCCTGACCTATGCGGAGATCGGTTCCCGTTACCCGGTCACGGGCGCGTACTACAAGATCTTCTCCCTGGGCTATCATCCTTCCCTGGCTTTTTCCATCAACTGTATCGAGCTGGTGTCCAATGCGGGGTCGACAGCGCTCGTGGGCGTCGTCGGTGCGGAGTACATCGGGCATTTCTTTTATTCCGGTCCCGTACCACCCGTCTTCCGCGGCGGTATCACGGCTGCGGCCGTAGGCGTATTTTATATCATCAACCTCATGGGCCTCAAGATGAGCAGCCGCGTGCAGAATATCCTCACGCTGATCAAGATCCTGCTCATCGTGCTCTTGCTGCTATCGGTATTCGGCACGCATCCCCTGGCAGCTCCGGCGGTTAGCGCCGGGGCGACATCCACGGGTGCCGAGGCCGCCGCCTCCGGCGGCGGCCTCATCGACTTCTTCCGCGCCCTGGGATTCACCCTGGTAGCCGTATCCTTTAGCTATGGCGGCTACCAGCAGACCATCAATTTCGGCGGCGAGATCAAAGACGCCGGCCGTACCACACCCCGCGGCATCGGCATCGGCATCGCCATCATCATAACGCTTTATCTCGCCCTCAACTTCGTTTATGTAAAGGTCATCGGCTTCCATAACCTCGAGACCGCCGACTCCATCGCCGCACAGCTCATGGGCCACCTGTTCGGCCCGGCAGGCGACGCCATTCTCCGCTGTCTGATGTTCTTCTCCGTTCTGGCTTATGTCAACGTCTCCGTGATGAGCAACCCCCGCGTGATGTTCGCGATGAGCGACGAAAAGATCCTCCCCGCCATCTTCAAAAAGACGACACCCCGCCATGGGGTCATCATCTGGTCGCTCACCGCCTTTTCTTCGGCCATCGTCCTCACCCTGGTCTTCACGAGCGCCGTCGAACGGATGATCGACTACACCATCTTCCTCGACAGCATCGCCTTCGTATTCTCTGCCTCCTCGCTGTTCATCCTCCGTAAACGCAGGATGGGGGAAGACAGGAACATCTACCGGATGAAAGGCTATCCCTGGATACCGGGCTTTTTTATCCTGGCCTATCTCTCGATAACGATCAGCGTGGCCGTCAGCGACCCGACGTCGGCGCTTTACTGCGTGTATATCTTCGCGATCTTCTTTATCCTGTTTTTCATCCTTCGGCGACTGAACAAACCGCGGGGAACGCCGGAGGTCCTGCATTAATGAACTTTCAACGACTACTATGGACATCTCTTACATAATCAACGAACTCGGCGAGGAACGCGAGAACTACTTCAACGCTGTCGCCCCGCCGATCATCCAGACCAGCAACTTCAAGGTGGACACCGTCGACGGACTGAAAGCCCTCTTCGAGGATGAATACAGCGGTTACCTGTACAGCCGCGGGCTCAATCCCACTGTGGAGATCCTCCGGAAAAAGCTGGCCGCCCTCGACGGCGCGGAAGACGCCCTGGTCTTCAGCAGCGGTGCCGCTGCTATCTTCGCCGGGGTGCTGGCCAATGTAAAGGCCGGCGATCACATCGTATCCGTCGACAAACCCTATACCTGGGCACAGCGGATGTTCGACATCATCCTTCCCCGCTTTGGCGTGACGACTACCTATATCGACGGGACGAAGATCGAGCATTTCGAGCGCGCGATCCTGCCCAATACGACGCTGATCTATCTCGAGTCGCCCAATTCCTGGGACTACAAGCTTCAGGACCTCAAAGCCGTCGCGGACCTGGCGCGGAGCGAGAACATTACGACAATGATCGACAACAGCTATTGCACACCACTTTATCAGCGCCCCATCGCCATGGGCATCGACATCACCATGCAGACGGCGACTAAATACATCGGCGGTCATAGCGATACGGTAGGCGGCGTCCTCTGCGGCACCAGGGTGATGATGAAAAAGATCTTCGACAGCGAATTCCTCAACATCGGCAGCGGCATCCAGCCCTTCAACGCCTGGCTGCTGATCCGCGGGCTGCGGACGATGCCCGCCCGGCTCGAGCGCATTTCGGCGACGACGCGCAAGGTGGTGGGTTTCCTCAAGACGCATCCCCGGGTCGAGAGTCTCCTTTTCCCGCTGGACGAAACCTTTCCCCAGTACACCCTGGCCGCCGAACAGATGCAGGGCGCCTGCGGGCTCGTAAGTTTCTATGTCCATGCCCAAACGCGCGCAGAGATCGTGTGTTTTTGTGAATCCCTGAAACACATTATGATGGCCGTGAGCTGGGGCGGACACGAATCCCTGATCCTGCCCAAATGCGCTTCCCTGACGCCCGACCAGTTCGACCCCGCCATAAAGGAACACCGCATGCTCCGCCTTTATACGGGTCTCGAAGACGCCGACTACCTTATCCGGGACCTGGAACAGGCAATGCTCCTGGCGTGGGGAAAATTGCCTTAAATTTGCGACCATGAGTAAACGGCACACTACACTACTGCTGACCTTACCCCTGACCTTATTCTCGCTATCGCATGTCTACGCCCAGGAAAAATGGGATCTGAGGCGATGCGTGAATTATGCAGTGGCCAACAACATCTCCGTCAAGCAGGCGGATATCCAGGCACGCCTGGCCAGGCTCACCACGGAACAAAGTCAGTGGAATGAGGTGCCGACCCTCGCCCTCGCGTCCCAGCTGGGCATAAAGTCGGGTAACACGCAAAACCCCAATACGTATGCGTTGAGCACGCAGACCTATAAGCTCAACAACTGGCAGTTGCAATCCAGTGTCACCGCATTCAACTTCTTCAGCGTGCGCAGGGCCATCGAAGCCAACCGCCTCGCATGGCAGGCGGCGCTCGCCAACTCCGAAAAGACGAAGAACGATATCTCCCTGAACGTCGCCAACGCCTATCTGCAGGTGCTGCTGGCCATGGAGCAAACCGATGCCGCACATCTTCAGCTGCAGCTCTCGCAAAACCAGCTCGACCTTACGCGGAAACAGGTGAATGCGGGAACCCTGCCCGAGCTCAATGCCGCCGAGCTCGAGTCGCAGGTGGCCCAGGACAGCGCCACATATATAAGCGCCAAAGGTACCGTCACCCAGAACATCCTCCAGCTAAAGGCCTATATGGACCTCGATGCCGGCACTCCTTTCGATGTGTATGCGCCACCGGTCGAAGACATTCCTATCGAGAATCTGGCCGATCTCCAGCCGGATGCCGTCTATGCCCTGGCCCTCGTCAATCAGCCGCTGCAAAAAATGGACGCGTTGAACGTCGCATCGGCCCGCAAGGTCATCCAGGCCAATAGAGGCGCCATGTACCCCACTGTCTCCATTGTAGGCTCCATCGGGGCCAGCTGGATCAGCCCCTTCCCGGAGAGCATATTGTCAAAACCGCCGTCGATCACCACCGACACGCTCTACGGTTTCCGGCAGGTGGGGTCCAGCAGCGTGTTCGTGCAAGACGTCCCGACCTATCCGACGAAGAATAAGCCCTACTTCTCCCAGCTGAACCAGACTTTCAATCAGTTCGTGGGTCTCAGCGTCAATATCCCGATCCTCAACAACGGCACCCTGCGCATCGCCTATGCCAAATCCAAGCTGAACCTGCGCAACCAGGAATTGCAGCGCGACCAGGACAACCTCACCCTTAAAAGCAATATCTACCAGGCGTATACCGCTGCGATCACGGCGCTGCAGAAATTCGAGGCCAACAAGATCACCGTAGCGGCTACCGAAAAGAGTTATGAATACGCGAAGAAAAGATATGACATCGGTATGTCCAATACCATCGACTATCTGACCAACCAAAACAATTTCGGCAATGCCCGCATAAATTTGTTATCCTCCCAATTCGACTATGTATTCAAGATGAAAGTCCTCGAATAGTATAAGGGAATGGGCATAAAACTGACCAAAAATGAATAA
>DASYZH010000026.1:0-5261 GCA_035946435.1 Puia sp.
CTCAACAACGCTTCCGTCTTTTGTCAGAACACTACCATCGGCGCGATATCCAAAGACTCCGGCAATTTCCATCTCCGGCTGCCAAACGGGGGCTATGACCTTGTGATCTCCTATACCGGCTATGAGACGCAGGTGATCCGCATCGGCAAAGATCATCGCCCCGGCGACACCCTTCATGTCCGGCTAAAGCCGCAGGACAAGGCCCTGGAGCAGGCAGTGGTCACCGGTAGCCTCGAGGTCGCGGACGGGTGGTCGAAGTACGGCCAGTTCTTCCTCGACAATTTCATCGGCACTACGCCCAATGCGGCGCAATGCGTCCTGGAAAACAAGGATGTCGTCCATTTCTATTTTTATAAGAAGCGGAACAAATTGCGGATAAAGGCCACGGACATGTTGCACATCACCAACAACGCACTGGGGTATAAGATAACGTATCAGCTGGATTCTTTTGTCTATTACTACAACGAGAATGTCGGCAGCTATACGGGCTATCCCCTGTTCGAGGAGATGCAAGGCACGCCGGACCAGCAGCAGACCTGGAAACAGAACCGGCTGTATGCCTATGCCGGCTCGCGACTTCACTTCGTCCGCAGCTGGTATGACAGCACCCTGGACGACGAAGGGTTTGTGCTGGAAATGGCGGACAGCGGCACGGGCAAGATGAAGAAGATCGGGAACCCGTATGATTCCTCCATCTACTCCCGTGATACCAGCGGGGTAGAGATCAATATCCAGGGAAGGCTGCGGGTAAGCTATACCGCCCAGACCCCCGATCCGAAATACCTCACCCAGAATAAGTTTCCGCTGACCACGGGGGTGGAGATCTCCGCGATGGATATCCAGAATGGCTTTGTGATCGAAGAGAACGGGTATTTTTACGATCAGAGCGACGTCACCAATATCGGTTATTGGTCCTGGAAAAAGCTGGCGGAGGTCGTGCCCTATGATTATGCGCCGGAGCAGTAGGCCGTTAACCGCCCTCCGGGGAGCCTACCCCATGACCTTCTTCCAAATCTCGGGAATCCGCTTGATCCATACCAGCTCTCTCTTTTTGGTATTGGCGTCTTCGGCGGGAGTTCCAAAATAGATCTTGCCGCTTTCGAGGTCGCCAGGCACCCCGCTTTGCGCAAGTACGATGACATTGTCGCCGATGGTCAAGGTCTTGCTCACCCCTACCTGCCCCCACAAGATCACCCCGTTGCCGATCTCCACTGCACCGGCAATGCCGACTTGGGCGGCGAACAGGCAATTTTTACCGGTGGCGGAATCATGACCGATATGGATCATGTTATCCATCTTGGTTCCCCGGCCGATCACGGTGTCGCTGCTCACCCCCCGGTCGATGGTACAGCCTGCGCCGATCTCGACATCGTCCTCGATCACCACCCGGCCGCAGCTTTCCATCTTTTTGTACCAGACGGCGCGATCCTTTTTGGTGTTATAGTAGAAAGCGTCCGATCCGATCACGGTGCCGGCCTGGATAATGACATTGTCGCCAATGACGCAGTGGTCGAGGATGGTGACATTGGGATGGATGACACAGTTCCTGCCAATGGTCGTATGATGGCCGACGAAGACGCCGGGATAGAGATAAGAACCCGCTCCGATCACCGCGGTATCGCTGATCATCTTTGTCGCCGGTTCGAACGGGCGGAAGTGTCTTACGATCTTGAGGTAGGCTTCGAACGGCTGGTCGACCACGAGCAAAGTCTTGCCCGACGGGACTTCCACGGCTTTGTTAATGATGATGAAGGTAGCGGCGCTCTGAATACAGGTATCGTAATATTTCGGATGGTCGACGAAAACGAGGTCGCCTTTTTCGACTTTGTGGATCTCGTTGATGCCTGTGGCCTGGCCATTTTGATCACCTATCAATTCGGCGCCGAGAAACTCGGCGAACCACTCGATGGATACGGGAGCAGGAAAACGCATAGTGAAGATTTTGCGCAAAGGTAGGCCGGTAGCGTGGTGAAACGTGACCATTTTCCACAGCTCAAAAAAAAATGTGAATAAAATTTATGGGAAAACTTTTTTAAATAGAGAAAATTATTTTTAATATTGTGTAGGGAAATTTATTTCCCGGTACTTACTAACCCATCCATATATTAAAAGCCCGGTTTCGCACCGGGCTTTTTCGTTTGTCGAATCTAATGAGAACAGCCAGGACAGATAATGAGAACAGCCAGGACAGACTAGGCTAATGACAACCGCCGAGACCCAAGAACAGCCAAATACAATGTTCCTTTCCACAGAAAACGCCACACGCCCGATCTCACGAAACATGCACCAATACTATGTTGTATACAAACCATTCCAGGTTCTTTCGCAGTTCACCTCGCAGGAAGGAAAGCGAACGCTCAAGGAATTTTTTCCCGTTCCCGGCGATGTTTATCCCGTTGGCCGCCTGGATTTCGACAGCGAAGGATTGCTGATCCTTACCAACGACACTGCACTCAATCACCGGTTGCTGAACCCGCGGTTCGCGCACGAGCGGGAATACTGGGTGCAGGTGGACGGCGCGATCACCCCCGAGGCGATCCGGACATTGGAGTCCGGCGTCACCATCACCGTCGACGGCAAGCCTTACCGGACCAAACGTTGTATTGTACACCTTTTTGAAACACCTCCGGCCGTTCCCGAGAGAGATCCGCCCATTCGTTATCGTGCGAACATCCCCACGACATGGATACGGATGTTACTCACGGAGGGAAAGAACCGTCAGGTCCGAAAGATGACGGCGCAAGCCGGCTTTCCGACCTTGAGGTTGATCCGGTACCGGATCGAAAAGCTCGAGGTAACGGGGTTAAACCCGGGAGAAATGCGTTCGCTCAGCAGGAACGAGACGTATTCTATGCTGTTTGCGGAAAGGAATCACTAAATTGTAGCCGAACAAGCCTTTGGGGTGCCACCCAAAGGCGTAAATCTAAAACATTGATATTATGCTCAAATCGATGACCGGCTTTGGTCGCTCAGAACAAGCTGTGGGAGACAAGACCTTTCAGGTCGATATCAAATCCCTGAATGGAAAACAATTCGAGCTACAACTGAGGCTGCCGGCTTTTCTGAAACCCTTCGAATTCTCCATCCGGAAACTTATCTCTGAAAAACTGGGCCGGGGTTCGCTGGACTGCGCCATCAGCCTCAAAGGAACGGGCAATGCGAAGCCGGTAAGCATCAATACCGACCTGGCGAAAGCCTATTACCGGGCGCTCGCCGATCTCTCCTCGGAACTGGATCTCGATCCTTCGAATATCCTCAGCACCCTGGTGAAATTACCCGAGGTCATCACCCCTACCGGCGACACCCTCACCGACGAGGAATACCAGGAATTCGAAAAGGTGATCCTGGCGGCGATCGAGGACCTGGATGCCCATCGGTTAAATGAGGGAGCTT
Organism: Puia sp.; assembly: GCA_035946435.1. Taxonomy (GTDB): domain Bacteria; phylum Bacteroidota; class Bacteroidia; order Chitinophagales; family Chitinophagaceae; genus Puia. The sequence continues at coordinate 3,394 of DASYZH010000026.1, forward strand.
CATTGGAAGCAGACCTCCAACTGCGTATCAACAATATCCAGAGGCACCAGGCCGAGATCGTCAAGCTGGAACCCATGCGTCAACAAAAGATCCGGGAAGGGCTGCGCAAACTGCTGGAAGAACATGTGGGGAAGGAAAATTACGACCCCAACCGGCTGGAACAGGAGCTGATCTATTATATCGAGAAGATCGACATCAGCGAGGAGCAGGTCCGGTTGAAGAACCACTGCGATTATTTCCGGTCCATCCTTAAGGAACAGGAGGACGGCAAGGGTAAAAAGCTGTCGTTTATCCTCCAGGAGATCGGAAGAGAGATCAACACCACGGGCTCGAAAGCCTATGACTCGACGATCCAGCAATGCGTGGTGCTGATGAAAGACGAACTGGAAAAGGCGAAGGAACAGGTTTTGAATGTATTATAATTCTACCCGCGTGCGGAAAATGCGTTCTATCTTTGCATCAATGATGACACGAGCGCAGCGACTGCATGTCTCCTTTGAAAATCATTTGACTCGACATGAAAAACCTCTTCATATTCTTATTTATTGCGTATTCCTGTAGCTGGCTGGCCTGCACCCCGCCTTCCGGCGTTTTCGAGAAGGATATTGTCCTCCCGGATCAGCAATGGGCAAGCAGCTTCCGGCCCACCATTGATTTTACCATCAATTCCGCCGACACCGTCAACCGTTACAATATCTACCTGGTCCTACGGCATACCGATGCCTATAATTACGACAATATCTGGATCCGGGGGATAGTGAAACAGCCGGGTGATACCGTCCTCAAAAGCGAACGGTACGATCTCCTGCTCGCCACCAACGAAAAGGGTTGGCTGGGCAGTGGGATGGATGATATTTTCGAACACCGGGTCGAGATCCAGCAGGAAACGAAGTTCAGCCGGCCAGGCACCTACTCGTTCACGCTCGAGCAGATCATGCGGGAAGACCCGCTGAAGCATGTGCTGGATGTCGGTGTCCGGATCGAGAAGGCGCCGTAGGCTAATGATCGTCCTTCGGACGAGACGCGTCCCGCGCCCCCAATTTTTGTTATGTTGTTCAAAAAGAAACGGCTTGCGGTTGCCATTACCGTATACTGGTTCCTGCTGGCGTATATCGTGAGCGGGCTGGTGTGGTGGTTCATCGCCCTGGAGACGCAGAACCAGCAGATGACAGCCTTTAAGGTCCGGCAGCTGAAGATGGACGACCCCGACTACATCACCAGGTACGACGCCATCTTCGCGGAAGAGAACAAAAAGACCGCCGGCTATATCGGCGAAGGCAGCACCTTTCTTTTGCTCATCATCCTGGGCGCCGGCTTCGTTTACCGCGAGGTACGGCGGCAGATCCGGCTGCAGCAGCAACAGCAGAATTTTATGATGGCCCTCACCCACGAGCTGAAGACGCCCATCGCCGTCACCAAGCTCAACCTGGAAACCCTCCGCAAACACAAGCTCGACGAACAACGGCAGCAAAAGATGATCCAGGCGGCCCTCCAGGAGACGGATCGGCTGGATGTGCTGGCCAACAACATCCTCGTGGCCTCGCAACTGGAAGGCGGAGGCTATGTCCAGCCGAAGGAGCAACTCGATCTTTCGCGGCTGGTGGAGGCCTCGATGCAAGAGTTCCGGCATCGTTTTCCAGACCGGCCCTGGGAGCAACGTATCGAGCCCGGCTGTACGATATTGGGTGATCTCATTCTCCTGCAGCTGCTGGTGAGCAACCTGGTTGAAAATGCCCTCAAATATTCGCCCCGCGATGGCGCCATCGACATAGTGCTGGAACACAAAGGCCGTCATACCCTGCTTTCCGTAAAGGATCAGGGACCGGGTATACCAGACGAAGAAAAGAAACGCATCTTCGACAAGTTCT
>DASYZH010000027.1:0-3693 GCA_035946435.1 Puia sp.
TCCACAAAGCCTTTATCTTTCCACCACTCATTGGTTTCTTCGATTTCTCCTTCCAGGAGGTTGTAGATGGCATTTAATTTTTTATCGTCCGCAAGACGGATATAGTCGTATAATTTATGCCGTATGGCTGCACTTTTATCTGCGTTCATAGAATTCTAATGCTTGGACAAAATTACTCTTTAAATCTAAAAACGGAAGTTACCATTTTCATCCTATTCTTGCCATTTTTTCTGACACCTGATCCACGGCCATCGCCCACCCAACCGCAGCTTCGCGCCCCAGGGGACGAGGGGATCGAACCGATTCGGTGTAAGCAGCAGCACCAGCCACACGCCCAACGGCAACAGCACATGGACCAGCGTGTCCCCCCAGATACACACAGGCAGATCGATCCGCGCATCGTAAGGATCGAAACGCGAATACCGGACCATGACCGCCGTATCCTCCGGCCAGCGGAAATAGAGGTTACTCTGAAATTCAATGGTATCCCTGCCTAATGGGAATTGCATCACCAGATATTTGCTTGTGCCGTTTATCGGGTCCAGCACCCCGCCGGTAAACAACACCTTCCCCACCGTACGGCGGGAGCACACCACCCAAAACAGCTTCGGCACTAAAAAAGGCCCCACGAGGAACAAAAACAACCCGATAAAGAACCAGGAACGCGATATAAGCATAAGACTCTTTTGTATTTGAAAGCCGGGAATGCCATCCGGGAAAAAAAATGGCATTCTCGGCAAACGGCTAAAGTCTGTCCTACGGACGAGCCTCCACCGTCGGCTCAAAAATACATAAGATTCAGTGGTATCAAAATAAAATGAGCCAAAAAATGTCTATTTTTGCCGGATGGATAGGACAGAACTCTGCTGCATCGGACATATCACCCACGACAAAGTAGTTACCCCCAGATCGGTAGTTCACATGGCAGGCGGCACCGCCTTTTATTTCTCCAACGCGCTTTCGCGTTTCGACATCCGATATCAGCTTGTAACGGCCCTGGCCCCGGCTGACATGCCTTCCGTTTACGACCTGCAATCCAAAGGCATAGACGTCACCGTCTTTCCCAGCGCACACACAGTCTTCTTCGAGAACATCTATTCCGGGAACCAGGACAACCGGACGCAACGCGTGATCCGCCAGGCCGATGCTTTTTCCGCAGCACAATTGGCGGCTATCAAGGCTGATGTCTATCACCTGGGCCCGCTGCTGGCCGGCGATATTCCCCTGGACCTGATCCGTTCATTAAGCGAAAAAGGGAAAGTTTCTATAGACGCCCAGGGCTATCTCCGCGAAGTCCGGGGTCAAAATGTATTTGCCATCGACTGGCCCTGGAAACAGGAGGCGCTCGGGTACGTTCATACCCTTAAGGTCAACGAACACGAGATGGCCGTGCTCACCGGCGAGAGCGATGTACACAAAAGTGCGAAGATCCTCGCCGCCTGGGGCGTGAAGGAAGTGGTGATCACCCTGGGCAGCATGGGCTCTGTGATCTATGCCGATCAGGCTTTCTATACCATACCCGCCTATGTGCCGACGACCTCCGTGGTAGACGCCACGGGTTGCGGCGATACCTATATGGCCGGCTATTTATACCAGCGGGTGAAAGGGGCTTCCATCCAGGAAGCAGGTGAGTTCGCCGCTGCGATGGCCACCCTGAAGATCGAAGGCTCCGGCCCTTTTACCGGCACCCGGGAAGATGTCCTGGCACTGCTGGCCAGCCGGAAAGACAAAGTCAAGCAGCCATGAGCACTCCCGCCGAGATCACCGCGCACATGATGACCCACGACCATTTCTCACAATGGCTGGGATTGCAGGTCGATGCGACAAAAACAGGCTACTGCAAGCTCCATTTCCAGATCACAGATCAAATGCTCAATGGTTTTGCCGTTGTTCATGGCGGCGTCCTTTTTGCCGCGGCCGACTCGGCTTTCGCCTTTGCCTGTAACTCGCACGGCATCCTCACGCTGGCCCTCAACGCCGATATCTCTTTTACCCGCAGCGCCCACAGCGGCGATGTCCTCACCGTGGAAGCCAGGGCTGTTCACCAGGGTGGCAGGACCGGCGTCTACCAGGTCGAGATCACCAATTCCACGGGAGAGCTCATCGCCCTGTTTAAAGGAACCGCTTATCAGACGTCAAAACCGCTTGACGTTCAATAGTTTTATTTAATATCTTTTTAATTCCCCGGCCTTCTCCCGTTAGCATAAAAATTGCATTTTTGCGCCTTACTCCTCACTGTCTACAATTTTTTTGATTGCCGGCCCTGGAAACTATTGTCATATATTATAAATTTTCACGATCGATATGTCCAAATTTGTGTTAGTAGCTTTAAAACGCCTCTCTGTCACTTCGTGCGTCCTACTTTTTATATCGATGGCCGGCTACACACAGAATCAGCCGGTTGCCGATAGTGCCCTGACGCTGGATCAATGCGTGGCTTATGCGCTCAAACACGAGCCGCTGATCAACATGGCCATCGTGAACCAGGCTATCACCACAGCCAACAACCACATTGCTACGGCCGGCTGGCTGCCCCAGGTCAATGTGCAGGGTAATTTTACGCATTACAATACCCTGCCGACGGGCTTTTTCACCGATTCCGGCAGGATCGTCAATTCCAAAACGGGTGTGATCAACACCGTCACACCAACCCTGGCGGTCACGCAGACGATCTTCAACCCTGCCCTTCTGTACGCGGTGCACAGCGCACCCCTCTATAACAAGCAGTCCCAGCAGATCACCGACAGCACGAAGATCGAGATCGTCTCGGCCGTCAGCAAGACCTTTTACAGCCTGCTCAATACCCTCGAACAGATCAAGGTGCTCAAAGAGGACACGGCCCGGCTGGCCAAGAACGTCAGCGACACCTATCACCAGTTTGTCAGCGGCGTAGCGGATAAGACGAACTATGACGAGGCCGTGATCTCGCTCAACAATTCGTTGTTCTCGCTGCGGCAGGCCGGCGAGGCGATCCGCCCCCAGTATGCCCAGCTAAAGCAGGTCATGGGCTACCCGCCTTCGGGTCAGTTCAATGTCCTGTACGATACGTTGCAGATGCAGAACGACATCGCTTTCGATACTACAATGGCGCTGGACATGAGCAAGCGGCCCGAGTTCCAGTATCTGCAAACGATCAAACAGCTGCAATTGCAAACGGTGAATTACTACAAACATGCCTGGATCCCTACGGTAGGCGCATTCTTCGATTACGAGTACGAATTCGAGAACAATCAGTTTAGTAAACTCTTCTCACAAGCCTATCCGTTCAATTATGTAGGACTTTCGTTCTCTGTGCCGATCTTCACCGGTTTCGCGCGGACACAGAATATTAAGAAAGCGCGGCTGCAATACGACCTGCTGGACTGGAGCGAGGTGGAGCTGCGGTCGCAGATCTGGACTGACTATACCACGGCCATGGCCAACTACAAAAGCAACCTATATAATCTCGGCGTATCAAAGGAGAATACGGACCTGGCCCAAGAGGCCTATGGTATTGTGTATTTGCAATATATGCAAGGCGTGGTCCCTTATCTCAATGTGATCACCGCTGAGACCAACCTGGTCACTTCCAAACTAACATATGAAGCATCCCTTTTCCAGGTATTGTCGAGCAAGATCGACCTCGAGAAGGCCATGGGAATCATCACGATCAAGTAAAACGCTAATTAATATAATAATCACTGGTATGAATAG
>DASYZH010000028.1:0-19309 GCA_035946435.1 Puia sp.
AGAACAGGCTCCGCACCGCATCCTTTTGTTTCTTGATATGCGCACGCGCCCGCTGATTCCCATCGGGCATTTCATAAACGATATTCAGAAAATGACAACCATAGAATTCCGGTCGGACGACGAGACCCGCGAGATGATCGAAAATGGCAAGGAGCTTTTCTTTGGGCGTAGACGCGGTGGCAGCGGCATCCCGCAAGCCTTCCATCGTCATTTTCCCTGTTTCCTCGAGATAAACGAGCAAAAGCTCTTCCTTCGAACGGAACCATTGATAAAGGGTCGACTTCGCGATCCCCGCTTCTTCGATGATCTGGTTGATGCCGGTGTTGGAATATCCCTGCTTGTAGAACAGCCGGGAGGCCGTGCTCACAATGTTATCTCGGGCCGATGTTCGTTTCATCCCCCAAATATAGGAAATAGATAGAAAACAAACAAGTCTGTTTTGTTCTGCGATACACCGCCTCCCTGCCGCCTGACGGCTCTCCTCACAAATCCCGGCGGGCGCCTACCCCAGCAGTTCCTCCGCGATCTTCTTCGCCACCTCTACCGGCCACACGGCATGATGCACCTTATTGGCGATAAGCGCCCCTTCAAAAAGCAGGTAAAATTCATCCGCAAGCTCCTGCTTTCCAATGGGTTGCAGGATGCGCGCAAACAGCTGCCGGACCCCATTCTTTTGCTTTTGGATCTGCTTGATCACCCGCTCATTTTCCAGCGGGATCTCGGAGATGATGTTCAGAAACTGGCAGCCATAATAATCATCCCCCTGGACAAGCCCGATCAGGAAGTCGAACACAGCAACGATCTTTTCTTTCGGAGTAGAACCCTGATCTGCAGCGGCCTGCAACGCTTTGTCGGTGTCTGCGCCCGTATTCTCGAGATAGGCCATCAGGATATCTTCCTTGGTCCGGAATGCCGTATATACGGAGGACTTCACCACCCCCGATTCTTCAATGATCTGGTTGATGCCGGTGTTGGCATACCCCTGTTTGTAAAACAGCCGGGAGGCGGTCTCGATCACCGTCCGCCGGATGGCATTCTTTCTTTCCTGCTGCATGATACAAAATTAAGGGATAATGACGACAGACTTGTCTGTTTTCCGGCCAGCCCCGGCCAACTCCAGCCAGCACCGGCAGACCTCGACCAGCACCCTCCAGGCCCCGCAAGCCCCAGCCAGCCCTGGCATAACATTTTATGTCACACACCCTAAACCCCACATATGCAAAAGACTCTTGGCATCCTCCTGCTCGCCGCCGGCGTGATCATGCTCATCTGGACCGGCTTCAGCTATACCCAACGCGAAAAGGTCGTCGACGCCGGCCCAGTCCATATTTCCGCCGACAAACAAAAAACGGTCACCTGGCCTCCCTATGCCGGCGGCATCCTCGCCCTGGCAGGCGCCGTGATGCTGGTAACAGGCCGCAGCCGGAGATCGGCTTAGATCTTCGCCAACACGTTATTTACGATGCGGTCACACCGCGAAAGATGGAACGGATAGATCGTATCCTTCATGTAATAGGAAAGATTTTCCCGCAACATCGTCTTGGCTCTGTTGAGACGCACCTTCACATTGGATTCTTCGATGCCGGCGATCTCGGCAGTTTCCCGCACGCTCAGGTCCTCCAGCTCGCGTAATACGAAGATAAGCCGGTACTTCTCTGGCAACCCGCTGATCGCATGTTCCAAAACCCGGCTCAACTCCTTGCTGGCCATTACATTTTCCGGCGTTTTCATGTTGATGAGATTTTCACTGTCCTCGGCTATAATGGATGCCCGGCTCTGATCCCGCCTGGCCTTATAACATTGATTGAGCATGATCCTCGTCAGCCAGGTCCCGAAAGCGCTCCGGAATTCGAACTGCGCGAGATGTTCGTAAGCATTGATGTACGCTGTCTGCATCGCCTCCTCTGCTTCCGTGTCGTTGGCAAGTATCGACATGCCTATCCGGAAAAGCCGCTGATTATACCGCCGGATGATGACCTCGAAAAGCTGCTTTTCGCCCGCGATGATCCGTTTGATTAGGTCGATCTCGTCCATATTGACTACTTGGATAAAAATTACCGAAAAAGGTTACGAAAATCGCGAAACAAATTTTTTTGTAACCATCCGGCCCTTTCCTGCTCCAATAAATATAAAACCATTTTTATGACAACGATAAAGCAACTTCAAAACATCCTAAGACTCACCTTCGGGATCGTGCCCATTGTAGCCGGCCTTGACAAATTCACTAACCTGTTGACACACTGGGTTGATTATCTGGATAAAGCAATAGTCCCGTTCGATGCCCTGGTATTCATGAAGATAGTAGGCGTCATCGAGATCGCAGCCGGCATCATCGTCCTTGTAAAACCGCTCATCGGTGCGTATATTGTAATGATCTGGCTCATCTGTATTGCCCTGCAGCTCATCATCGGCGGACATTATTTTGATGTTGCCGTCCGTGACCTCGTAATGGCAATAGCCGCATATACCCTGGCGCAATTGACGAGAATGGAACAAGCCATCCCTCGTAAGAGCTAAAAAAAATTGAATCCATGACCTATCAAAGCAAAATCATCTCGATAAGATCCGTAACCCATGACGTTCGTTGCCTCCGGCTGGAGAAACCCGCGAGATATTCGTTTATCCCGGGACAGGCTACCGATGTTGCTATCAATAAGCCCGGTTGGAGTGAGCAAAAACGCCCTTTTACGTTTACAAGCCTCAACAGCGATCCCTATCTCGAATTCACCATCAAGTGCTATACCGAAAGGGTAGGAGTGACCAGCGAGATCGGCCGCCTGGTGGAAGGCGACGAACTTCTCATCGACGAACCCTGGGGCGCGATCCGCTATAAAGGCGAAGGCTATTTTATCGCGGGCGGCGCAGGCATCACCCCCTTCCTGGCCATCTTCCGGCAATTGCACCAGGTGGGGCTTATCGGGAAGAACCGGCTGTTTTTTTCCAACAAAACCGTCGCCGACATCATCTACCGGGAAGAGCTGATGCGCATCTTCGAGGACAAAGTGGTTTTCGTAGTCACCGATAAGCCGCACGGCCAGCAACACACCGAGTTCATCGACAAAGCCTTTTTACAAGGCCATATCCGGCGGATCGATAGCTGTTTTTATGTCTGTGGTCCCGATGAGATGGTCCAGCAGATCAACCAGATCCTGTTGGAGGTCGGTGCCGACGCCCAATCGATCATTTTCGAAAAATAACCCGGTCAGCGCGGCTTGCCCGGCGTCGGCATAAAGCTCAATTCAAAGTCCGGTATTCATTCGGCGTATAACCTACCCGTTGCTTGAATAACCTGCTGAAATGTTGCGGATACTTGAACCCCAAATCATACGCGATCTGGCTCACCGACTTGCTGGTATCGAAGATCTTCTCCTTGGCCACATCGATGAGCTTCGCCTGGATATATTCCTGCGCGGACTGACCGGTTTCTTTCTTGATCAGATCGCCAAAATAATTCGGCGAAAGGTTCAGCTCTCCCGCACAATAAGCCACCGAAGGCAGCCCCACGGTCTGCGGCCGGTCCGAGGCAAAATAATCGTTCAGCAAATATTCGAACCGTTCCAGCACACCCCGGTGGACATTGTCCCGGGTAATGAACTGCCTGTCGTAAAAACGGACGCAATAATTTAAAAACAGTTCGATATTCGAAACGATCAGCCGCTTGCTGTGTTTGTCGATAGGCTGACGCAGCTCGGCGTCGATCTTCGCAAGACAATCGAGAACGACCTGCCGCTCCCGCTCGGAGATATGCAGCGCCTCGTTGACGTGGTAGGAAAAGAAGGTGTCTTCCTGGATATGCTGACCCAAATTCGTTCCGCGCAGCAAGTCGGCGTGGAATGCGAGCGCGTACCCCTTTGGCTGATACAATTCCCCATTGTCATCCTGCCCAGCTATCTGGCCCGGGCCCAGAAAAACCAGGGTTCCCTCCTGGTAATCATAAGTGTGCTTCCCATAGTGCAGATCGCCGCATTGGACATCTTTCAACAACACGGTATAAAAACCATAATAGGTGCGACCCATTCTTGGCCGGGGTTGCTGGTTAACCAGATCGATCACCGAAACCAGCGGATGAAAGGTCTCGTGATGATTGAAGGCATTGTATTCGCTGATGGTATCAAATCTGCGCATAGACGGGAATTTGTCGACCTAAAGGTACAACGCATAAGAGCACCACCGGCCGGCCCAGTGATTTTGGTAGGTATTACCGTAATCGGTATACACCGCACCCCGCGAAACTGCCGGACCTTTGTCAAAGCAAAACCGCAATACAATGAAATATAGAAAATTAGGAAAAAGCAATCTGGAAGTCTCCGCCCTCGGCCTGGGCTGCATGGGCCTCAGTTTCGGCCTCGGACCCGGAGTCGACAAAGCGCAGGCGATCAACCTGATCCGCGCGGCATACGATAAAGGCGTCACGTTCTTCGACACCGCCGAAAGCTATGGTCCCTTCGTGAACGAAGAGGTGGTCGGGGAAGCCCTCGCACCCTTCCGCGACAAGGTCGTCATCGCCACAAAATTCGGATTTAAAAAAGGTCTGGTGATGGATGGACTGGACAGCCGCCCCGAAAACATCCGCGCGGTGGCCGAAGCCTCGTTGAAACGTCTCCGCACCGATGTCATCGACCTCTTCTACCAGCATCGCGTCGACCCTAACGTACCCATCGAAGACGTCGCCGGCACCGTCCGCGACCTCATCCGGGAAGGAAAGGTCAGGCATTTCGGCCTCTCCGAAGCCGGCGTTCAGGCCATTCGCCGGGCGCATGCCGTCCAGCCGGTGACAGCCTTGCAAAGCGAATATTCGCTGTGGTGGCGCGAGCCCGAAAACGAGGTCCTGCCGGTGCTCGAAGAGCTGGGCATCGGATTTGTCCCCTTCAGCCCACTGGGAAAAGGCTTCCTCACCGGGGCGATCGATGCGGATACCCAATTCGACAAATCGGATTTTCGTAATATCGTCCCCAGATTCTCAGCCGAGAACCGGGCAGCCAACCAGGCCCTCGTCGATGTCCTCGCCACTATCGCTGAAAAGAAACACGCGACTACGGCACAGCTGGCCCTGGCCTGGTTATTGGCGCAGAAGCCCTGGATCGTGCCGATCCCTGGTACGACCAAGCTGCACCGGCTCGAAGAGAACCTGCGCGGAGCCGATATTACCCTGACTCCCGAAGACCTGCGGACCATCGAACAGGCCGTCACCGGCATCACCGTCCGGGGAGCGCGCTATCCGCAACAGATGCAGCAAATGGTAAACAGATAAAAAAAACAACAATGAAGATCACAAGACTTGGTTCCCAACCCTCCGCAAAGGGCCCCGCCGAGTGGTTCACCGGTACCGTTCGGATCGATCCCCTCTTTCAAACCGAAGCACCCGCCCGCGGAGCCGGGGCAAGCGTGACCTTCGAGCCCGGCGCCCGTACCGCCTGGCATACACACCCCCTCGGTCAGACGCTCATCGTGACGGCCGGCCTCGGCAGGGTACAACGCGAAGGCGGCCCCGTCGAAGAGATCAGGCCAGGCGACGTGGTCTGGTTCTCCCCCGGCGAAAAACACTGGCATGGGGCATCTCCTACGACCGCGATGACCCACATCGCCATTCAGGAAGGTCTCGACGGAAAGGTGGTAGACTGGCTCGAGCATGTCTCCGACACGCAGTATCTTATCGCGCCTTAAGCGCGGTAAGATACCCCTTGTTGTTCGATTTCTTAATCTCCACGCTGTCGCATTGGTTGAACCGGGCAAACGCGTCTATCGCCGCTTTGATCGCCGCGATCTGCGGTTTCGTCAGCTTCACTTTCTCGAAATGCAGATTGTGCACGATCAATACCCTTTTTTTCCGGTCGGCCTTCGAATCCATTCGTCCCACGAACGTGTCACCGGCCAATATGGGCAATGAAAAATAGCCGTACTTCCGCTTGGGCGCGGGAACAAAACACTCGATCTGGTAATCGAAATCGAAAAAATCACGCAACCGGTGCCGGTAGACATTCACGATGTCCCAGGGGCTCAGGATAAACACGGCATCCCCCAGCTCGATCTTTTTGTTCTTATAGCCGGGTAACATGTACAAAGGCCCCGTCTTGGCACCTTCGACGGTCACCGTGCAGATCTCTCCCTCCGCTGCCATCTTCACGACCTCCTGCCGGATCACATGTCCCTTTACAAACCTTGCCCGCCATGTCAATTCCTTGACATAGGCGATCCCCAGCACCTTCAGCTCCCGCCGGATCACATGCCGGGCAAATTCCTCAGGGGTCGGCAGCGTTATGTCGACATCATCGGGAACAAGATTGCGCGGCAGATCATAGACCTTATGAAAATCCCTGCCCCGCGTGACCATCAATCTCCCGTCAAGATATAGTCGTTCGAGCGCCAGTTTGGCCGGCCGCCAGTCCCACCACCCGCTGCTGGCCTCCTGCCGGTCGTTATCAAAATCCTTTACCATCAACGGCCCCTCGCGCCCGATCCGGTCCAGTACCTTGTCCATCATACTAAGCTCGGCAGCAGTTAGCGGTTTCCGGTTGGCTAAAAAAGCAGCCTTCACCGGCATCGAGTACCTGAAGTTGTGCATCGGCATATATCCCGCATCGGAAGTAAAGAATTCATAGATGCGTCCATCCGCCTCCAGCTCCGCGAGCCATTCGGGCTTATAGTCAGGGACACGCGTGGCAATGGTGTGATGATGTGCGCGCTCGACGGTATAGTTGGTGTCGATCTGGACAAACCCCAGATGCTCGATAAGTTTATAAACCGCTTCCCGCCCCTTACCAAAAGATGCGCGCCGCGACAACCCCGCCGCATGCAGAATGATCTTCCTGGCCTGCGAGAGGGTGAGGTTTATTGGCTTCATAGCTATAAAGCTATAGCTTTAATCAGTAAATTCGCTCATGACCGAGATCTTCGACAATATCCGCGGCATCTATGACTTCAGCCCGCCCCGCGAAGAGCTTCAACCCTTCATCGAGTTCTTCTCCGAGTCCTCGAACGAGCGGACGGCGGCAGTAGCGGCAAAAAGAGATTTCACCGTCGAAATGTTCCCCAGCTGGACACCTACTTTCTGGATCAACCTCGGTGCACCCTACACGCTGACCACCGGCCACGGCTCGTACCGCATCCCGCCCGACAGCGACATCCTCGTGCTGCGCGACTCGACTATGACCCGCCACAATAGTCCTGCCGATCATCTTTTCTCCGTCAAATTCATTCCCGGCGGCCTCGAAGCAGTCCTCGGCATCCCCCAGACAAAATTCATCGGCGCCGTCGTCCGGCTTAACCAGGTCCTGCCCGCCACCCTCATCGCTCAGATAAAAGCAGCCGCCGGCTTCGGGCAGCGAAAATCGCTCATCGAGAATTTTCTCATAAAAGGCCTGTCTCATCGCCCCAAAAAAGATCACTACCACCTGCTGGTCCGCGACAGCATAGGCTCCTATGAGAATGCCGCCATGCGTCCCAACACCACCGAGCTCGCAAGCCGTCATTTCGTTCACTCCCGCACCATCAACAGATATTTTCACCACGTGATCGGACTAAGCCCCAAGAAATATCTTTCCATTGTCCGCGCCCGCGTCGCCCTCGCCGGCTTCCTCGCCAACCGGCAACAGTTCTCCCCCGAAGCCTTCGGCTATTACGACAAGAGCCATTTTTATAAAGCCGTCCATCAGTTCACCGGCCGCAGACTCGGCTCAAGCGGTGTGGCCCGGCACTAGTCCCATGCCCTCCATTGCCCGCCGGCTGGATTGTCCGATTTTTACCTGCCCTGGTTGCGCCCACCAGCCTACTTTTGACAAAAAACCTCCCGTGAAGTTCCCATACCTGCTCATCCTGGCGCTAACGGCGGCCTCCGCCCGGGCTCAAACGCACCAAGCCGCCCCGAAGGCCCAAGCCGCCGAAGGCCGCCCGTTCATCGAAGACTCCGCCTGCCCCGTCAAGATCGACAGCTCCTTCAAAACCCGCTGCGGCTACCTCGTCGTCCCCGAGAACCGGCAAAAGCCCAACTCCCCAAAGATCAGGCTGCCCTTCATCATCGTCTATAGCAAGAACCCCCATAAACACAAAGACCCGCTCCTGTTTACCACCGGCGGACCCGGTGGCAGCTCACTCGGCTGGGCCACCGGCGCCCCCAGACATTCGCTCATTCAGGACCGGGATTGCATCGCCTTCGAACAACGCGGCACCCATTACGCCCTGCCGGCGCTCGATGGCAAGGCCCTCAGCGACGCTATAAAAGAAGCCTACAGAAAAAATCTCGATAAGGACAGCATGATGCTCGTCGGCGTCCGCCGTTTCAAAGCAGAATTACAAGCCAAAGGCATCGATCTGGCCGGCTACAATACGGACGAGACCGTCGACGATATCGATGACCTGCTCATCGCCCTGCGGATCGACTCCGTCAACCTGCTGGGCGGTTCCTATAGCGGTGGCCTGATGCTCGACGTGCTCTTTAAGGATCCCAACCGCGTCCGCTCGCTGATCCTCGATTCGCCGCTGCCCAACTTTATTCCCATCGACGAAGACGAGCCCGCCAATTTTAACGAAGCGCTAAAAACGCTCTGCACCCGGGTTGAAAATGACTCCGCCGATCACGAAAAGTACGGTCATCTCTTCACCCGGTTCCAGCAATATATGTCTTCCCTGGAAGGCAGGAAGATGCGGGTCGCCTATGTGGAAAAAGGAACTACCGATACGCTGCATATCGGGTATACCCGCAACGACCTGCTCGATGTCGTCGAAAACAGCTTCTTCAATGTATCGGGTATGAAGGACATTCCGGCCATGCTCATTGAAATAATGCAAGGCCATCACGAAAAATATATTCGCAGAACGCTCAACGGCATCTTCAACGGCACCAACGGCCCTTCCGGCATGCGGCTCTCCGTGTATTGCGCGGACCAAACCGCCTACCACGACGAGCGTATCCTGCATCAGCTTTACAATGATCTCTATCCCTATATGCGCGGCTATCACATCAACGATGTCTACCGTGAGCTCTGCGACTGCTGGCAGGTGCCGCCGATCCGTCGCGAGTCGAAACAGCCGTTCTATTCCGCCAAACCCGCCCTGCTCGGCGATGGCGAGCTCGACCCCGCCTGCCGCCCGCTGTACATCGACATGATCCATCACTACCTGCCTAACAGCCAGCGGCTCCTCTTCCACCATCGCAGCCACATGGTCTTCTTCGGTCAGGAGATGGACGCCGTCTTCAAGGCCTTCCTCGACAACCCCTGGCAACCCGTCCCGCCGGTGAACGACGCAACGGCCTATTGAACAACCACGGAGTTGGCCTCCCCATGGGCGGCTAACAATGTCGCGACCCCATTCTTCCACAACACCGCGCCCTGCGAGGTCGTACCGGCAACATACACATCATTGCCGGCAACAAAAATGGAGTTCGCGTTCCCATAGCTCGCGTTGCCGGGCGGCAGGTTCACCTCTACGCCGTTCTTCCAATAGGCCGGCAGACTGGAGCCGCCGAACACCGCCACGCGACTGATCGAATATACATCGGTGCCACTCACGAAGATCGCCTTGACGTTAGTAAGCGGCAAAGCGCCACCCGAAGACAGGACTTTGGTCTCTACTCCATTCCTCCAGATAGCGGCGCCTTGTTGCGCATCGGTGCCACCCGCGTACACATCGCCATTCGGAGTGACGTATAAGCAGGAAACCACTATAAAAGTACCAGGCGACTGGGTGGCCGCGAATACATGCAGGACGCCATTCTTCCAATAGACGCCATCGCCGGCGCTGTCGCACCCGGCAATATAAACGTCATTGCCCACAACCTGGGCCGCAGATATGAAACCTTTCGATCCCTGGCCTTGCAACGGAACAACAGCCCCATTTTCGTAAAGCGCGCTGGCGAGGTAGTAAACATTGTTGCCCTGTACGGCAATACCAAAGGCACCTTCCACGACGCCGGGCCCGCCGATCGTGGTCTCAGCTCCGTTCTTCCAATACGTGAACTTACCCATGATCTCGGGACCATCCCACATCGCATAGGGATTTTCATCACTCACCCCCCCGACATAGACATCGCTGCCGCTAACCGCCACCTGGGTGCCAAAACCGCCATTGGTATCCAGCTCTTGCGGCTGCCCGTTGGTCCACAAAATGGGGTTGCTGCTGTCTCTACCCGTCACATAAACGTTCCCCGGCCCCGACCTGGACCCTGGGTTACTATGATGTTTCGAGCAGCCCTGGCTGAATAGCGCCAGTAAAAGCAGGAGGGATAAAGGTCTTTTCATGCCCGGTATGACCAAAAATCCGGCACCACCGTTGCATAGCGCACATCCACTGTATCGTTATCGTACGACACTCACCGGCAAGCCAACCGCCAACCCCTTGAAGATCAAAAGCCTCCAACGATGGCATCAAATTGGCGGCGCAACCATCATGTTCAAGAACTACTTCATCACCTCCTGGCGGAATCTGATCAGAGACAAAAGCTACAGCAGTTTTAACATCCTTGGCCTCGCGGTAGGCATGGGCGTCGCCCTCCTCATCGGCCTCTGGGTACAATATCAATACTCCTACGACCGCTGGCTGCTGCAGTACAAGCAGGCCTATCGGCTCATGGTCCGGTCCACGAACAACGGCCAGGTCAACGCCGGCTATGCCACCCAGCTCCCGCTGGCGAACGTTTTGAAAAAGGAGGTCCCGGAGATCCGCTATGTCGCACAGGCCGATTGGTTCGGACAACACGACCTGGTGGTAAAGGACAAAAAGTTTTACACGAGCGGCGGATTCGTCGGCGAAGACTTCCTCCAAATTTTCCCCTACCCGCTGCTGGAAGGCAACGCTGCGGAGGTGCTGAGAGAACCGGCATCCATCGTCCTTACCCGCAGCACGGCCATCGCCCTCTTCGGCAACGAAGACCCGATCAATAAAACGATACGGCTCGACAACGCGCAGGAAGTCAAGGTCACGGGCGTACTGGCCGACGTCCCGGCGAACTCCAGCCTCCAATTCCGGTATCTGTTGCCCTTTAGTTTTTATATTCAGACACAGGATTGGATCAGGCAGAACGTCAACACCTGGAACCTCGACCCCATCCAAACCTTTGTCGCCCTCCAGCCGGGCACCACCATGGACGAGGTCGCCCCGAAGCTAAGGACCGTCCTCAAAAAATACGATTCCCGGGACGTCAGCAACGTGAAAATGGAGTTGTTCCTCCACCCGCTCAGCGACTGGCATTTAAGATCAAATTTCGAAAATGGTTATGAGTCCGGCGGATTTATCGACTATGTAAAGATGTTTGCGCTCATCGGTCTGGTGGTGCTGATCATCGCCTGTATCAATTTTGTCAACCTGTCGACGGCAAAGTCGGAACGCCGTGCCCGTGAAGTGGGGGTACGCAAAGCCATCGGCTCGTTGCGGAAGGACATCATGCTGCAATTCCTCGTAGAGGCGTTCGTCATCACGCTCATCGCATTCGGTCTCGCCTTGCTGTTAGTATCAATCGCGCTGCCTGGTTTCAATGCGCTTACAAGCAGCGAGACCGCTATCCCCTGGCCAAATCCATTGTTCTGGGCAGCAATGCTCGGCTATGTACTCCTCACCAGTTTACTGGCAGGTAGCAGGCCGGCCCTTTACCTGTCCGCCCTCCGCCCTGTAAAAGTCTTGAAAGGCGGTCTCCAGGCCGGCAGAGCCGCCGCACTTCCCCGCAAAATATTGGTAGTCCTGCAATTCACCTGCTCGGTGGCCCTCATTATCAGCACCGTGATCATCTACCGGCAGATCCAATACGTGAAGAACCGGCCCACGGGTTATGATGCCGGCAGGCTGTTAATGAGCCCTAGCAGCGCCGACCTCGACCATAACTATGCTGCGTTGAAGAACGACCTGTTGCAATCGGGTCTCGTCACCAGCGTTACCAGATCCACCGCTCCCGTCACGGGCCTGTACTCCTGGATGGGCGTCGACCAATGGCAGGGAAAGCTCCCCGGCGAGACGTTTGGCGTGGCAACCGTAGGGGTCACCGATGACTATTTCTCGACACTCGGCATGCACATCCTCAAGGGGCGGGATTTTAAAAAAGGGATCACCGAAGACACCACCGATGTGATCCTCAACGAAGCCGCGGTCAAACGCATGCGCTTCAAGGACCCGCTGAATCAGGTGATCACCTGGAACGGCAGGAAAAAGATCCGCGTGATCGGCGTGGTAAAAGACGCGTTGATGCAGTCGCCTTTCTCCGAACCGGAACCGGTATTCTTCGATTACGAACCCTCCTGGTCCAGCACCATCATGTATAAGCTCTCTGCCCGATCGAACACCGGCTCGGCGATCGCAAAGATCCAGGCCATCTTTGACAAATACAATCCCGCCTATCCCTTTCAATACCATTTCGCCGACGAAGAGTATGCCGGGAAATTCAGCGACGAGGAGCTCATCGGTAAGCTGTCAGGGATATTCTCAGTCCTCGCGATTTTGATCTCCTGCCTCGGTCTGTTTGGCCTCGCCGCCTATGTAGCCCAGCAGCGCACGAGGGAGATAGGTATCCGTAAAATCCTCGGCGCGACCGAAGGCCAGGTGCTGGTGCTGATCTCACGGGAATTTGTATTCCTCGTCATCGTCAGCTGTGTGGTCGCTTCACCCCTGGCATATTATTTCATGCAGGGCTGGATTAACGGCTACTATTATCACACCCCAATTACCGCCGACGTGTTCATCTACTCGGCTGCCGCAGCCTTGCTGATCACCATAACCACCATCAGCTTCCAGGCCATCCGGGCAGCCCGCCGGATCCCCATCGAAAGCCTCCGGACCGAATGATAGCCGCCCTCGCCGTTGCCCACCATCCACCGCCCCAGCTCACGCGCCGCCCCGGCCCCCCGCCGCCCGCGCCCCATCCGGCCGATTTTCTGGCCTATTTCCCCACCAGCTGGAAAATACAGAATCACGGAATTACGTCCGAGGAAGCGGCTGCCCTACGCCAGAGCTACAAAGGCCCGCATAATGTATTTACCACATCGGACGGGGTCACCCTTTTTCTTCGAAGATGGAACCCGGATACGCTCACTCCGGCAAAAAAAGATGGATAGCGGATCTGGCGGAGTCCGTAAGATATCTCAAAAGCCTCGGTTTTAACCGGGTGATCATCCTGGGCCATAGCCAGGGTGTAGCCGCCGCGATCTGTGCGGCAGATGCAGTCCCGGATCAGATCGCTGGCCTGATCCTGCTTTCAGGCGCCTACGAAGGCCGAAAGGGATTGACTCAACCGCCCACATTTTTTCAAAGCCAGGATCGCCGCCTGGCTGGATAGAACGTTTACCCATTAACCTATTCGCCATCCGCCATCACCGGTACCCACCTTTCATTTGCCCCCAACCCCACCGTTCTGCGCACCCGCATTAAAGCTCGCCGCGTTCCCCGGGGCAATCATGTGGGTCCCGGGCTTAATGGAGCCGCCGGAGTAGGGGTCGTAGTTGGGGTCCGAATACGGGTCATAGTTCGGATCGTAATAAGGACTATTGGGGTCCGAATAAGGATCGTAGTTGGGGTCGGAAGAATACCCCGAATAGTAATACGAATCAGGAACAACCACATCTTTCGTACAGGCAGAAAGGACCAGAAGCGCAGCGGAAACAAAGATTAGCGTTTTCATATGTTAACCATTTATAGTAATAAGACTAATATCGTTAATCAGACGCCTCCCTGCAATGAAAGTTCAAGACATTAATAAGGTTTAATGCGATATTAAGGCGATTTTAATGCATCCCCCCTGTCCGGTTTTGACCTCCACCATTGTCTCTCTTAAAACAGCTTAAATATGGAAAAGACATTTATTGCGCATAATCCATTGGTTTCCACAGACGAATGGTTGCAAGCCCGTCGAGACCTCCTGCAAAAAGAAAAAGCATTCACCCGCATGCGCGACCAGCTGAGCGCCGAACGGCGTGCCTTACCCTGGGTCCGTGTCGAGAAAGAGTACATCTTCGATTCGCCCCACGGCAAGAAGACGCTGGCCGATCTGTTCGCAGGGCGCACGCAGCTGCTCATCAAACATTTCATGATGGGCCCCGGCTGGACCGAAGGGTGTGTCGGCTGTTCCTTTGGTTCCGATCACCTGGACGCTGCGCGTATACATCTCGAAAATCATGATGTATCGGTCGTGGCCATTTCCCGGGCGCCGCTCGCCGAGATCGAGGCCTTCAAACGGCGGATGGGCTGGCAATTCCGGTGGGTGTCATCCTATGGCAACGATTTCAACTACGATTTTCACGTGTCCTTTACAAAGGAAGAGGTGGAGAAGGACGAAGCCTTCTACAACTTCGAAAGACGGAAATTGCAGGGTGGGGAAGAAGCGTCGGGCCTTAGTGTATTTTACAAGGACGAGAATGGCGACGTCTTTCACACGTATTCAGCCTTTGCCCGCGGCGACGAAGACGTCATCTCGACCTACATGCTCCTCGACATGACGCCCAAAGGCCGCAACGAGAACGGACCGGGTGGCAACCTCACACATTGGGTCCGCCATCACGATAAGTACCAGGAAGCCGGTTTCGTCGACCACACGGGTCGCTATCATGCCGAAGAAAAATCGGACTGCTGCCACGGTGCAGAGGAAAAGTCGGCAGCCGCACAGAATTCGGCAGGCGCACAAAAGTCAGCAGAAGCGCAAAGATCGTCGGAGGGCCAGCTATGAGCTGCCCGCATTGCCGCCGGGAGGGGGCCCCTTCGCCCCCTTCCGACCCCGGCGCTCCATCCGTCGCGCAAACCCCGGATCATCGGGCCCCCCGTGCTCCATCCGTCGCGCAAGCTCCAACCCCCGGCCATGCGCGTCCCGGCTCCGTCGCACCGCCCGAGCCTCCCCGCAAACGCTTCCGCAGCGCCCGAAAGACCGCCCGAAAGACCGCCCAAAAGACCGTCCGAACGACCGCCCGAAAGACCGCCCGGAAAACGGGCTGGCTGCTCCCCGGTATTCTCCTCGTGCTGATGCCCAAATGCCCGGTATGCCTGGCCGCCTATATAGCCCTGATCACGGGTATCAGCATCCCCATCACGGCAGCTACTTGGCTCAGGGGATCATTGATCGCCATCTGCATCGGCGTCCTGGTCTGGTTGGCAGTCCGTTGGTCCTTATATTTGTATAAACGCTCTATCGGCTAAAGCAAAAATTATGGAAAAATTCCTGTTCATCATCCGCGAAGACCTCAACGTGCTCAAGGATTACACGGAGGAACACCGCCATCAGGGCATGCTGGAAATGAGCCGGTGGGTAGAATCGCTCGCCGAATCCTGGAGCTATGGTGGCGGAGAACCACTGGCCATCACCGGTAGGTATGTCAACAAAGAAAGTGTCCTCTCGGACGGCCCTTTCATCGAAGCCAAAGAAGGGGTCAGCGGATACATCGTGATCGAGGCCGATAATCTGGACGCGGCCGCTTCGTTTGCACAAACCTGTCCGCTGGTGCTGCGCGGCACCATGGCGATAGAGGTGCGGCCGATGCTCGGCCCATGTCAAGGATAATCACATGGATAACGTACAGCAGGAAGTAGATCGTTTATACAAAAGCCATTTTGGTAAGATGGTCTCCACCTTGCTGTATTTCTCCCGCGACATCGACCTCGACACAGCGGAGGACCTCGTACAGGACTCCTTCTCCGCCGCGCTGGTGGCCTGGCGGAAGGATGGGGTGCCGGCAAACCCAGCCGGCTGGATATTCACGGTCTGCAAAAACAAAGCCCTGAACAAGATCCGGGAGGGCAAAAGATTCAGGAATCTTTTTCAGGAGGAGGCGACGCCGCCCCGCGACCCGGCCATTCTCCCGGGGGCTTTTGACGACTACCAGCTGCGACTCTTGTTTGCCTGTGCCCATCCGCATCTCTCACCCAAGGTGCAGGTAGTCATTACTCTCAAGTATGTGGTCAACCTCAAGGTCGAGGCGATAGCAAAGATCCTGGCGATGACGGTCGACGGTGTAGACAAACTCCTCCTCCGCGCCCGACAAAAGATCAGAGAAGAAAAAATATTATTCGAGGAAGCCGGTGAAGAAGCGATTAAAACGCGGATCACCATCGTCCACAAGATCATCTATCTCATTTTCAACGAAGGCTATAAAACCTCGTGGGGCAAAGAGCTCGTCCGCGAGGAACTTTGTGAGGAAGCGCTGCTCCTCGACCGTGCCCTCTTAAACAGTAAGATCGGAAACCAGGAGACGGCCGCCCTCTATGCGTTGATGCTCTTCAACGCCGCCCGTTTCAAAGCCCGGTTTGGCCCTTCCGGCGAGCTGCTCGATCTCGAAGAGCAGGATCGGTCGTTATGGGACCCCGAGCTCATTCGCCTGGCCTGTCATTATTTAGATCAGTCACGCGGCGGCCCCGCCTCCTCTTATCACTACGAGGCCGCTATTGCCTATCTGCACTGTACCGCGGGAAGTTTCGCCGCAACCGAATGGCCCGCTATCAGCCGTCTCTATCATCAGCTTTTGCAATTGCATCCCAATCCCTTCGTCGAGCTCAACTACGCCATCGCGCTCTACTACGCGGGCCAGAAAGCACCCGCCTTCGAGACCCTCAACGGCCTGCTGGAACATCCTTTTCTAAGCCAGTACTATCTGCTCAATGCCGCCCTGGGCAAGCTCCATTTCCTCGAAGGCGACCTCGCCGCCGCAAAAAAATATTGGGAAAAGACCCTCCGCCAAACCAGCTCCCCCGCCGAAAAAGACTTCATTCAGAAAATGATCGATAAGGCAATGCGCTGACGTGCCGGCGGCTACTGTGATCCATCCGGAAACTGCTTCCAGCCGTCTCCCATCCAGGCACATCCGTCCCGTTCGCGCTCGAACATCTCCAGGAAATTGGCCGTATAGCTCAACGGATCCGTGTACCCATCGTCATGATCCAGCACAACCACGGGATAATCGCTATCCGGCGCCGCCTGTCGGGCATCAAAACATACAACGCCCCAATCGCCATAGTCCGCGATAGGCAGAAATCCACGCCCCGGCAGCTTGTCATACCCATAATACTTGTTTATGATCTTCCGAAATTTTGAAGTCAGCTTACCTGGCAGATTCGGAAAAAATTTGACATTGCCCTGGTCCATGTAAATTTCGACGAAATGCCATTGTTGAAGGAAGTAGCGATAAGAAGGCGGCAACGGGCGGTCGAGGAAAGCAGCCAGTTTCCTAAGATCCTTTTTAGAAACGGAACTAGGAAGAGGCTTCCAGCAGGTAAAGGATTTGTCCTCATCGTCGGGGCGCCTGCCAGGGTCACGCATGCTTTTCGGTATGCTCCTGGCAAGCGTCCACATGGCGTAAGGACTTTCTTTTTGCTTGTCCTCAAGATATCGGGAACAGTGTTCGCGTATCAGATCAAAGGGGCTTGAAGCAGTCATAGATTAAAAATACTCATTTAAAGGCTCACCACAACACCCAGTACCCGCTCCGCACTCGCCACCATCTCCTCCGCGGGCACCACAGCCCCATCCTCCAGCCATTTGAAAAGCATCCGCACAATGCCGCCGGCTGCCGCCTCCGCCCGGTACCTAAACAGTTTCTGCTCCATTTTCGACCGCGGCAACTTCCCCTTATGATAGTCGAGGATCTTACCCGCACATAGCTCCGTGAAATAATTATACAGTGCCGTCATCCCCTGCGTGCCGGCAATCCCCTTCACGAGAAACAAATGCTCCTTCGTGTGGTGGAAGAGATAGGAAAGGTTGATCCCCATAGGATAAACCTCACCAGGCGGCGGGTCGACAAGCGACTGCTGGAAATTGATATTCCCCACCATGAGCTGCTCCTTATTCTCATAATGCGCATAAAAGGTACTCCGGCCCACATTGGCCCGGTCGATGATATCCTGGATGGTCACGTTGTCATAACCCTTCTCCTGGATAAGTTCCTTCAGGGCATCCGCGAGAAACTTCTTCGTCTTTTGCGTTCGCCGGTCTTCCTTCTGCGGCGCCGGGTTTAAAGGCTGTTTCATTTCCGGACTATTTTAATGATCTGTTCCGTATCGCACATCGTAACCATCTTGTGCCTTGCGCGGCCGAAAGCAGATGCGTTATTTTGTAAAAGTAAACATTTGTTCGATTCCGGACACTTGTTCAACAAAACAAAAAGTTATGACAAACGCTCTTCTACCACTCGGCCTGGTGCTGCACATCTCCGGCATCACCCTGATGGCCGGCACTTTTTTCGCCGGTTTTTTGACGAATCGGCAGTTGTGGAAATACTTGCCGTACAACAAAGATCAGGCATTGTCGATCGCCCGGGCGACAAGCCGGTTCCGGATCACGCAGGCCATTGGCGGCGGCCTTATTCTCGTGGGCGGGATAGCCATGATGATGGCAGTGCACGGCGTATTCATGCATCAGTCCTGGTTCAAGGTGAAACTCGGCCTTCTCGGTTTGCTGATCCTGAACATGATCGTAGTTGAACGGCCCGCCGCCAAAAGACTAAAACAAATGCTTTCCGGTGAAAACCGGCAAATTGACCCCGCGACCCTCACCGCGACCCAGCGAACCCTCGGGATTTTCAATGCACTGCAACTGGCCCTGTTCCTGGCGATTTTTATCCTCAGCTCCTATAAATTCAACTAAGTATGAAAAAGATAGTCCAAAAAATCATAACCTATGCCTTATATCCGGCGATGCTGGCGGCCGTCCTGGCCGTGATCGTGCTAGCGGTCAATAGGCACGGCGATTACGCAATGATCTACGGTATAGTCACTCTCGCCGTCGTGGTGATACTCATGGTAACGGAAGCCGCCTTCCCCTTGTCCCCGGGCTGGAAAATGACGGGCCGCAGCTTTTGGCGTGACCTGCGCTATATTGCAGTGGACATTCCAGCGGTGGCGTTGACGAATATGGCCTTCGGCTGGCTGGCCATTTTCTACAGCGAGCGGTTCCCCGGTTTTTTAAAAGGAGCGCCGGTGTGGCTGAGCGTCATCGCTTACCTCATAATATTTGAATTCTTTCAGTACTGGTATCATCGGTTGAGCCACACGGGGAAGGGCCCGGTCGGCAGGTTTTTCTGGCGGGTACACCTGGCTCATCATTTACCCGATCGCGTATATGTGCTCATGCATGCGGTGTTCAATCCTATCAACGGGTCGATCGCGGCTATCATTATCCAGCTCCCGCTGATCATCCTCGGCATCGACCCCGCAGCCGCATTTGCCGCGACGCTGCTCATCGGCTTTCAGGGACTGGTATCGCATTTTAACGTCGACGTGAGGGCAGGATGGCTAAACTATCTTCTCATTGGCACAGAGACCCATCGTTACCATCATAGCGCGGCAATAGAAGAAGCACAAAACTATGGTGTGGTGCTTACCATCTGGGATATGGTCTTCGGCACTTTTTATT
>DASYZH010000029.1:0-9959 GCA_035946435.1 Puia sp.
TATCATTTTCTCTCGAAATGACGGTCATATTGTCGATTTCTTTTCGCTAATATAACCTTACCATAAATTCAAAATTTATGCGCTGTTGCTTCCATTCTTTCAAAGATCTTTCGGCCTTTTTCGCCGCCCCACTCGTCACAACCCGTTAGGTTTGTTTGGATTGGGAGTGCAAAGGTAAGAGCCTTTATTAAACCACCAAAAACTTTCTGCTATTTTTTGCTGCGAAGTTATTCACAACTATCAGCAGGTCTTCAGTGAATCAATCCGTGTTTTTAGAGCGGACGGCAAAGATACGATTAGTATTGTTATCACCAAATTTTTTCCCTCACTTTTCGTAATCCCTTTCGTAATCTTTTCGTGTCATCCGCCTGTAAAGAGCTAATCCGATTTGTTAACAAAAATGCGTCACGATGTTGTTCTAATTTCGTCACGAACCTCATCTTTTGTGAGCATTCCGGCGTCGCTTTTGTCTTCCTTACTTCACTCTTTTGCTTTTTCGCGAACCGTGTTTTTCGAATCGGGTTGCAAAGATAAGGGCTTGCACAATGCCGCCAAATATTTTTTGAGAGTTTTGTTTGAACATCGCGTGAAACATAGTGCCCGCAAGCCTTACAGCGAAATAATTTTTTTTCGCGCTTTTCCGGAGGCAAACTAACGGGGATGACTGATTCGAAACCCATAGGCGCATCGTACGATCAGTGAACAGGTTCGAAGATGCTAACGGGGAAGTACACCTGATGAAGGAAAAGACCATGGCCGGGCGCCGAAAAATCCGCGAGCCTGTTGTCTTTCTGCCGGATCACATCCGAGAAGTCTTCCACGCTGAGCTTACCCCTCCCCACCTGCAGCATCGTACCCACCATTCCGCGCACCATTCCGCGCAAAAAACGGTTGGCTCTGACGCGATAAACCAGCCCCGTTTCTTCCTCGTTCCAGGCGCTCTCATAGATCGTGCAAAGGAAGGATTTGACCTGGGTATTCCGCTTCGAAAAAGTGGTGAAATCCTGGAATTCGGGAAGCAGGGCCGCGGCCGCCCGCAGCTTATCGCGATCGAGCGTATACGGGTAGAACCAGGCGCGATCCGCCACGAAGGGATTCTTTTTCCTATAGAGGTAATACCGGTATTCCCTGCTGAGGGCGTCGTAGCGGCAGTGGGCATCGGGCGCCACGAGGCGGACGCCTTTCAGGACGATATCCGGGGGAAGGATGGCGTTGATATTGTACAACGCGCGGTCTTCGATAACACCCTGGTAGTCAAAATGAAAAAAGTTCTGTAGCGCGTGGACCCCACCATCGGTACGGGAAGAGCCGGTGAGGGTGAAGGGCCGGCGATAGAAGATCTCCAGGGCTTTTTCGACCTCTTCCTGGATGGAGGAGGCGTTGTCCTGGATCTGGAATCCGCTATAACCGGTGCCTTTGTAGGCGACTTCCAAGAAATATCTGGGCATAACTGCAAAGATAGTGTGCGGGAAGCACGTGGGGGCAGGCGAGCGGGGAGCTGGGCGATCGCAGGGGCCGGGAAGGGTTGGGCCGGCGGTACAGGGGGAACTGCTGGTTGGCGGGGTCGGGTTTACGGGGTCGGGTTGGCCGGGCCGGGTTTACGGGGCCAGATTTACGGGGTCGGGTTTGCGGGGTCGGATGAGGGCGGCGGGTGGCGGTAGTCAGGCGGGGATGTGCGGGGCTGTGTTGGTGGGGCCGGATAAGTGCAGTGGGAATATCGATGGGTAGCGGTGGTAGGGCGGCTTCGCCGGGCTGAGGGAGCCGGAACGCGGGTCGGCGGGTCGGAATGAGAGTTGGGGAGTCGAACAGCGCTTATTGTTGGTGGGTCATGGCTTTGAACTTGTTGTTGTAGACGGGGTCGGAGAGGAGATCGGAGAGCTCATGGAAGTGCTCGTCGGCGGCGAAGGGCCAGGCGGCCTCGAAGAAGCGGAATTTGCCGGCGTCCGATGTAAAGACCTCGCTGAGTGCGCGGATTTGCCGGGTATAGAAGCACTTGACTTTAAAAGCTTTGCGGGCCACAGTAATGCGGTCCTCATCCTTCCCGGACTGCAGCATCCTGACCCTGAGCCTGTCGACATCGAAATCCGTGGCGAAATTGTGGCAGTCCGAGTTGAAAAACGCCATCGACTTCCCGGGCTTATGGCTGGAATCCGCGGGATGAGGGCGGGTAGCATCGGTGGATGCCGTTGGGGGGACCACCGGCCGATATGCGGAGCCCGAATTTAAGACGGGGCTATCGGCATTGGGGTTGGGGCCATGCGCCCGCCCGGCGGGAATATGGTTGCTGTCGGCGCCATGCGGTTGGTGGCCGGTTTTGGCCATGGCCGGAGAATCGACGGGTATGATGACGACAATGGTGTCCGCTTTTTTGCCAGCGGACCGGTCCGCATACACGAGACGGACATTTTTTGTCGTGTGATGTTCGCTGAGCTTGGTGACGCCGGGAGCCGTCCGGTACAAGGGGGCCCCCACAGTACTGGGAATGGGTGCGGCGGCGGTGGCAGCGTCCTTGGAGGCGATGCTCTTGATGGCAGCGTCCCTGGTGGCAGGCCGATATAGGGGGGCCGTCGCGCCGGAGTCGCTGAATCTTGCGGCAGGCTGGTGGGTGATCGTGCCGGCGGGGCGCGTGGCCGCGGTGTCAGCCGGACGGGCGGTTGGGGTGTCGGCCGGGCGGGCGGCTGTAGTGCCGGTGGCTATGGTGTCGGTGGATGTGGTGCCGGCGGATGCGGAGTCGACGGATGCGGCTTGACGGCTGGATGCCGGAGGCGCCGTCGAGGGCGGAGTGGCCGGGTTGACAACGGCGGTGACGGGTGCGGTTGGGTTTGCCGGGTTGTTTGTGGCGGCTATAGTAGTATCGGTGGATTTGCCGGCGGCCGAATCGGGCGATGCGGTAGTCGCGGGTGGCGTAGTGACGGCCAGGGTCGAGGCGGCGGTGTCGGGCGGTGCCGAATGAGCAGGAGTGTCGGCCTTGGCAGTGGCGGCAACGGCGGGGCTGTCGCTGAGGGCCTGCTCCATAGCATAGGTATTATATAGGACGGCGGTATCCTGTACCACGCCCGCCATCATGCGGGAAAAGGCATCATCTTTTTTGACACCCGCGGATCGGGCGTCGGCAGCGGCTACGCCCCCACCCTGCAGCGAAAGCCATTGGTTGTTTTGCAGGTCATATAACCGGAGGTCACCCGGGTCTTGCGGCCGCAGCTCGAAGGCCTGGTCCTTACCATCGATACTAAACGAATAATGTTGTTCGGGCTGGGTTTGGCCGGGAAAACCGATGGTGATATGGTAGGTGCTGTCTTTCAACTGCGAGAGGATCAGGTGCCCTTCGGCTGAAGAGCTGTGGAACTGGCTGTCGACGCGGACGTAGAAGGGCTGCCGGTTATCCGAGCCGATGAAAACGAAATAATTCTGGGCAAAGCTCATCACTGCCTGCAACAACAATATAATGACCAGACTGACCTTGGGCATGTTTTAGGGTGTGTAGCCTGCAAGTTACGGAAAACGAGTGTTAGTTGCGGGGACGGGCGGGTGGGACGAGGGATGGAAGGACAGCGCTCAAAGGGGGAAACGATTATCTTTAGCCCTGAAAAAATAGCCGCGTAAGCGGCTTTAAAATTTAACACACATGAACGTGATCCAACACATGATCCATCGATCAAAGTTAATGGTAACCCTGCTCCCGGGTGTAATGGGCTGCTCCCTGCTGGCGCATGCGCAGCAAGAAACACCTCCACCGGGCAACGAGTCCTGGAAACATATCTACCGGGCAGCGGCTACCAAATACGACGATCTTGTCAACACGAAACTGGAAGTCAAATTCGATTATGATAAGTCCTATATGTATGGAAAGGCCTGGGTGACGCTGAAACCCCATTTCTATTCCACCGACAGTGTGGACCTGGACGCCAAGGGTATGGACATACACAAGGTGGCCATAGACAGAAATGGCAAGACCGAGCTCCTCAAATTCGATTATGACGGTATGATCCTGCACATACACCTGGACAAGACCTATAAGCGTACGGAAGATTATACCCTTTTCATCGACTACACGGCCAAGCCCAACGAACTAAAGGTGCATCAGGGCAGCGCGGCGATCACCGATGCCAAGGGTCTTTATTTCATCAATCCCAAGGGTGAAGACAAGAACAAGCCCATCGAGATCTGGACGCAGGGCGAGACGGAAGCCAACTCCGTTTGGTTCCCGACGATCGACAAGCCGAATCAGAAAACCACCGAAGAGATCTATATGACCGTCCCTGCCAAGTATGTGACCCTGTCCAATGGTCTGCTGGTAGGCCAAAAGAACAATAGCGACGGAACGCGTACCGATCATTGGAAACTGGATCTGCCGAACTCCCCGTACCTTTTCTTTATGGGCGTAGGCGATTATTCGATCGTCAAAGACTCCTATAAGGGCAAGGAAGTCGCCTACTATGTCGAGAAACCCTATGCTTCGGTTGCCCGGCGCATTTTCGGCAATACGCCCGAGATGATCGCCTTTTATTCCCGCATCACCGGTGTGGATTACCCCTGGCCAAAATACGATCAGATCGTCGGCCGCGACTATGTCAGCGGCGCCATGGAAAATACGACCGCTACGCTGCATGCTGAAAACGCGCAGCAGGACGCCCGGGAGCTTACCGATGGCAACCAATGGGAAGACGTGATCGCCCACGAGCTGTTCCACCACTGGTTCGGCGATCTGGTGACCACCGAAAGCTGGAGCAATATCACGCTGAACGAGTCCTTTGCCGACTTCAGCGAGACGTTGTGGAATGAATATAAATATGGCAAAGACGCCGGCGCCGCCGTAAACTATGCGGGTATCGAAAGCTATCTGCAAAATCCCGAGAATGCCGACAAAGATCTCGTTCGGTATTATTATAATGATAAAGAAGACGTCTTTGACAACGTAAGCTATCCCAAGGGCGGCCGCATCCTGAACATGCTCCGCAATTATGTAGGCGACAGTGCATTCTTCAAGTCGCTTAATCTTTATCTGACCACGAATAAATTCCATTCTGCCGAGGCTGCGAACCTGCGGCTGGCCTTCCAGGCAGTAACCGGCGAAGACCTCCACTGGTACTGGGATCAATGGTATTACGGCAGCGGTCATCCGAAACTTACCATCGACTATGTCTACAACGACAATGCCCGCCAGGTGCAGGTGATCGTCAACCAGACCCAGGAAACAAAAATCTTTCGCTTGCCTGTAGCCATCGATGTCTACAATGGCCCTACCAGGGAACGCCATAAGGTTTGGGTCGAAGACAAGACCGATACTTTTACCCTTCCTTACCAGAACCATCCGGACCTCGTGAATTTCGACGGTGATAAGGTGCTGCTTTGCGAAAAGACAGACAACAAGACCCTGGACAATTATATCTTTCAGTATAAATATGCCGGGAATTATGTAGACCGCCGGGAAGCGGTGGAATACTGTGCCGCGCACCAGGACGATGCGAAGGCCGCTGATCTGCTAAAGGCTGCATTGAAGGACCGGTTCTACCGCATCCGGAACCTGACATTGAACAAACTCGACCTCAAGAGCGAAGCGACGCAGACTGCCTTCGAACCGCTGATCGCCGAGATGGCGGCCCATGATCCCAACCGGCCCGTAAAAGCCAAGGCCATAGAGATCCTGGGCAGCTTTGGGAATGCCAAATACAAGGCGCTTTTTGTGAAAGCTACTTTGGATTCCTCGTACACCGTGTCGGGCAAGGCGCTGGAAGCGTTGAACGATCTGGATAGTGCGACGGCACTCGACATCGCGAAGAAACTGGTGAAGGAACCGGCCAAGGGAGAGCTGGCGGTCGCGATCTCCACGGCGCTGATCAATTCCGGGGATGAAAGCGATTTCGATGTTATTGCGAATAACTACGAGGCTATGCCGGTAGGCCAGGCTAAATTCCAGTTTTCGATGCCGTTCGGCCGGATGCTGGCAAAGATCCATAGCGCGGATAAGATCAAACATGGTGTAGATCTGCTGGTCGCGTTCAAGGACCAGATACCAGAAACCTACAGGACCCAAACCGATCCGATTTTTGATAATCTACTGAAGGCCATCGCGAAGAAAAAGCAGGCCGAAGGGATGCAGGACGTAGTTGATTATATCAATAGTAAGCTGTCGAAATAAAAGATGAAGACCATAGTGAAAGCACCTGACGGTGCTTTCACCATGATCCGCCAGCGCCGCCGCCGCCGCCGCTGCCGCCGCCAAAGTCACCTCCTCCGCCTCCACCACCGCCCCAGCCGCCACCGCTATCGCCGCCGCCCCAGCCACCACCGCCGCCGCGATTGCCCCAGCTACTGCCTATCATCGTTCCGAGGAAGAAGGGCAGCCAGCCGCCGCCGCCATAATAGCCTCCCCCACCCCCTCCACCGCCGCCCCGGCGACGGAAGATGATGAAGATGATGATCAGGATAATAATGAAGAAGCCGATGGCATTGCCGGAACCGTTCGAGTGACGATGACGCCCTTGCGCATATCCTTCGGGGGCTTTATATTGACCCGCGGCCGCCTTGATAAGGGCGTTGGTTGCCTGGTCGAACCCGCGATAGTAGTTATCATTGCCGCCTTCGCGGAAATTAGGAATGATCTCGTTGTCGACGATTGCCTTGGCCGTGATATCGGGGATGGCGCCTTCGAGGCCATAGCCGATGGCGATATAGACGCTATGATCCTTTATATCGGCGAGGATGACAACGCCATTGTTGTTCTTTTTGTCCCCTACTCCCCAGGAACGCAGGATCTTGAGGGCATAGTCTTCGATGGACGAGTTGCCGATGTCGGGGACGGTGACGATTACGATATCGGAAGTGGTGCTGTCGTTAAACGCCACCAGCTTGCTTTCGAGCGCATCCACCTGGTCCGGGGTCATCACGTGGGCAAAGTCGTTGACGCGGCGGGGCGGGTTAGGCTTTGCCGGAACGTCCTGGGCGAAGATCGTCGCAGGGATCGCCACCAGGAGGAACAAGAATACGACTAGAGAAAGGTGTTTGTTCATTGAAAAAGATTTCACGGTCAACGGCCAAATACAATGTCATCGGGGAGTTCGTTTTTATCCGTGCCGCGATCGTAGGGGAAATGCTGTTGCAGCGCATGGCCGATCTCTGTAACCACATTCGCAATACCACCGGCATAGTCCGACCTGTTGAAATGGCTGAGGATATTCCTGACCTGCTCGTTCCAGAAGGCCGAGCCCACTTTTTCGTGGATGCCTTTGTCGCCGTAGAGCGCCAGCTGGCGGTCTTTGAGGGCAACATAGACAAGCACTGCGTTGCGGGCAGCCGTTCTTTCCATATGCAGACCGGCAAAGATCTCGGCAGCCCGGTCCAGCGGGTTGACATAGCGGCAGCGGTTTTCCACGTAAACGCGGATCTCGCCGCTGGTACATTGTTCGGCCTGCTGGATGGCCGTCACGATGACCTTTTGCTGCTCGGCGTTGAACAGGGGTTTTCGTTTCAGGAAGGAGATCGCCATATTACTTTATATCAAAATGGATCTCGGGGGCATTTTCGCTACCGGCATCCGATTTATAATAAGGTTTCTCGTGAAAGCCGAAGATACCGGCGAAGATATTGTTCGGGAATGTTTTAACCTTTAGGTTGTACTGGTTCACGGCGTCGTTGAAATCGCGACGGGCTACGTTGATCCGGTTCTCGGTGCCACTGATATCCGTTTGGAAATTCTGGAATTGCTGGGTGGTCTTGAGATCGGGATAGGCTTCGGCAACCGCCATCAGTCTGCTGAACGAACCCTGTAGCTGCCCCTGCGCGCGCTGATAGGCCGCCAGGGAGTTGGAATCGTTCACGTCGACGGTGACGCTGGTGGCCTTGGAACGGGCGGTGATGACTTCCTTGAGGGTCGATTTCTCAAAGTTGGCGGAACCTTCGATGACTTTGATGACGCTATTATAAAGGTCGGTGCGACGCTGGTAGTTGGTTTCGACATTACTCCAGGCGGTCTTGACACCCTGATCGGAGGTCACCAGCCCGTTGTACCGGGTACAGGCGCAGCCGCCGAAAAGCAATATCACCACCAATACTATGATTAACGTTAAGTTTTTCGTACTCATGAGTTTCAATTTTTAGGTTAACGGGGTAAAATTAAGGTTTTTGAGCGCTGTGCGGGTTATTTGTTGCCCCGTTTTGGCTAGGGCGTGGCGGGTTGGTCGGCGAGTGCCCCGATCCGATCGGTAGACAGACGATGATCACCGGCGGCTATGACTATCCGATAATGAAAGGTGGCCGATTGTCCTTTAGCCAGGTGAAAATTCAGCGTTTGGGCGCCCTTGCTGAAAATCTTTTGGCCCAGGGGGTTGGCGGCAAAAAGCCCATAGCCGCGGGCATGCCAGTAGGTCGGGTAGCCGGGATTGGTGGGATAATCGATGATGGCTACACTGAGGGTGTCGTTTTGCTTCTTCCCATAGAGCAGGCACCATTTTCCGCGGGTGGCCCATGCGCTGTCACCGGTTTTTCCTTCGCTTGTAAGATAATTCCCATTGATATCGGGGGCGTTGCCGGCTGCCACTTTGGTAATATTACCCTTGTCGTCGACGAATTCGCCGGGTGTGTTGCTAGGGATCTGTAGTTCCTTTGTGACGCGGAGACCCAGCAGGCCGTCTTTGGCATCGGGGAAGGCGACATCAGTCTTAGCGGTGAGGGTCGTCAGCCGATCTATGATATATTCCGAATCATTGGCGCTGAAGCTATAGGTAGTGGCCTCCTCGAGAAGTGTTTGCTGTCCCTGGCTGGTCCAGCGGGCGGAATACCGGATAGTTCCCTTCTGCCCTCCGCTGGCTCGAACCTTGTCTGTCCGGATCCAGCCATATTGGCTTTTTTTAGACTTCGGGATGGCGTAGGAGTTATTCCAGAAGTCGAGGCCGTTGACATTCTCATAATTGAACCAGAGGCCGACATGGTGCGGATGGTCTACGGGTTCGCCGGGGCGCGGCTTGAGCGGGAAGCCGCGGGTGATGAGCTGGCCATCCGGTGCGTATATCGGGTAGAGTACGGGTTTCTCGAGCGTGTCGGGATATAGGAAGGTAGCAAAGGGTTGATCACCGGCGAGGACCATCACCAGGCGGCTTCCGGGGGAAGAAAAGATCTTGATCGGCCGCTGCTGGGCCCTAAGCAGAACGGGGGTGAGCATAAAGATAAAGGAGTTACGAAAACGTTTTCGAAGAATGTAGCCGATTGGATCAATCATATAACAGGCGTTTGCGTGAGCAATAATGTAAATTAGTACATTTAACTTAGTTTAAAACATTTGCTATATGACAACAACCCGCAGGGACTTCATCCGTAACAGTTCTATGGCCGGCATGGCCACGTATATGGGGTCGATGAGTTTTAGCGCCAGCAGCTATCGTAGAATACCCGGAGCCAACGATCGGGTACGCGTAGGCGTAGTAGGCTTTTCCGACCGCCATAAAGACGCACATGTTCCGGCATTTTTGCATTCCAAGGACGAGATGAATTTCGATATCATCGCCGTTTCGGATATCTGGAAGAAAAGAAGAGAGGAGGGCAAGGATTTTTTGGCTCAGAAATTTGGTCATTCTATCCAGGCGTGTGTAAACAATGATGAGCTTTATAATATCAAGGATGTCGATGCCGTGATGATCTCGACCGCGGACTTTCAGCACGCCCTACATACGGTGGAGGCCGTGAAAGCCGGCAGGGACACTTACACGGAGAAGCCTTTGGCAGAGACGATGGACGATGCGCGGGCTGTGCTGAAGGCGGTGAAAGATTCGGGCAGGATCGTGCAGATCGGCTCGCAGCGCCGGAGCGGAGCCAATTACTGGGCTGCCGCGGATTTCATTCAGAGCGGGAAGTTCGGACCGATCGTGATGGTCGATCTCACGTGGAATGTGAATCAACCAGGCCGCTGGCGGCGGCCGGCGCTGGTGCCGCAGCTAAAGGAGGAGGATACGGACTGGAAGCGGTGG
>DASYZH010000030.1:0-24440 GCA_035946435.1 Puia sp.
TTGCCGGCTTTGTCGATCACGAATTTGGTGGGAATACCGGAGACCTTATACGCCGTTACAACCTTGTTCTCACCGGTAACGGCATCTTTAGTGTCCATCAACACCTCGAAAGGATAATGATGGCTTTCGATGAAGGTCTTCGCGTTTTTTGCCGCAAGGGCGGCGGTGCTGTCGCGCTCCCAGGTATGGATAAAGAAGAACTTAACGGTAGTGTCGCTCTTGTACTTTTCGACCGTCCGGGCCATCAGCGGAAAAGAAGCCTTACAAGGCCCACACCAGGTTGCCCAGAAGTCGAGAATGATCGTCTTTCCGCGGTAATCGGCCAGCGAAACGACATTGCCGTCGACGTCCGTGAGGGTAAAATCACTCGCCGGGAGGTTTAGCTCCTCCTTGAGCAGCTGCTGATGTATATTTTTGGCCACGATAGCATGGATCGACGCGGCATACTTATCATACCCCGCTAAACCGCCGTTCACCTTTTCATAAGCTACCTTGAAGCTATCCAACAATTCGGGGAACCCATGACCCGCCTCTACGTCTTTCGCCAGCCGATCGTATGCCTCCTTGTATTTCTTCTGCCGCATCAACAGCTTGGAATAAACGAAATCGAGACCGGGGTTGGGCTCTTTTTGCAGACTGATCGCCTTGTTTGCCCAAACGGCAGCCTCCGCCCATCGCTTTTGCTTCATGAGGAGATCGGTATAATGGGTCATAATGCTGACATAACCGCTGGCGGCAAACCTGCCGGCATTGTCCGGGTTTTTCATGGCGTAATACTTGCCCGCGCTCTCCATTGCCAATTTCTCATATTTGGCCGCCAACGCCAGCTTACCCTGTTTTTCGAACACATTTGAAAGCCCCCCGTAGCCATTGCCCTTCCAAAAATCCTCTTCACACTGCGCAATCCAATATTTGGCCTTGGCGACATTGCCGGTGTCGGCATATGCCTCCGCGATGCCCACCCGCGCATAGTCATAGACAATGTGGTCATGGTCCACATCTGGAAAATGCGATGGAGGGAATTTCTTTACCCAGGCATAATAGGCTTTTTCTTTGGCGATCGCGCCAACGGCCTTGTATACCTTTTCTTCCTCCTCATCCCGGACTGTGGCCCCGAGGGGGAATTTTGTTTTGATCTGTTCGTTAAGGGAATCCGATTTGGCTTTTTGCTTTAGCATATAGTAGCCATTGCGCGCGGCCACCAGGTGCGATTCCAATGCACTGTTCTGCAAGGTATCCAACATCGTCAACAGCGAGTCTTTGGCAGAGGCGTCCTTTGACATAGCCAACCTGCGTACCACGTTGAAGGTAGTATCCGGGGCCGCCTTTTGCTGGCCGTTGGCAGCAAAGCCCAGGCTTAGTGCCACGGCGAGGACGCCGGGCAGTTTACACATGAATTTCATATTTCTTTGTTTTTAGATTAATTATATCCCGGGTTTTGGGAGAGATTTACGTCCGCCTGGATCTCCAGCCTGGGGATCGGCAGCAGGCTGGCATCGGGTGTCCAGGTAGGTTTTTCGGCACCTAATACCGCATCGATCGTGCCGGTGCGTTTCAGATCGAACCACCGGTGTCCCCACTCCGTGAACAATTCCACCTGCCGTTCATGGGCGATGGCCGCCAGCAGGGCCGACTGGCCCGTTGCGGTGGTGGCGGCTAGTCCTGCCCGGGTCCTGATGGCGTTGAGATCGGCAGCAGCGCCCGACAGGTTATTTTGCCCGGCACGAGCCTCGGCCCGGATGAGGTATTGCTCAGCCAGCCGGAGGACTACGTTGTACTGCGCAGCGGGGCTTGCCGAGGGCGTCACATACTTGGAAGGATAGTAATAGGTCGTCCCATTGAAGGGATAGGCCGTCATCCAGGTGGTGGCGCGTTGATCTCCCGGTTCGAAGCTGTTGACCAGGGTACTGGTCAGGTAATATTTAGGGCCACTTTGAGTGCTGGCCGGCGTGTAATAGCTGAAATCATAGGCGTTCTGAGAACCTTGTCCGGACGGATAGAGCTCCCAAATAACCTCGGGACTGTTGATCGTAAACACCTTGTTAAGGTTGGCCGCCAGTTGATAGGGACCGGCCAGCACGGAATCTACTTCGGATTCAGCCTTGGCCCAGCTGTCCTGGTACAGATATACTCTTGCCAGCAAGGCCTGCGCCGCGTAGCCATTGGGCCGGACCATGTTCGCCGACGGATAGTTAGGCGTCAGCAGCGATTCGGCCTGCTGCAGATCGGCGATGATCTGCTGATAGACCGCCGCGGAATCCGCTCGCCCCAGGGTAGCATTGGCCTGATAGTTAGAACTCGTAGCCAAGGGCACGGCACCGTACATATTGGTGAGCGAAAAATAACAGAAGGCACGGACGAAATAGCATTCGCCCAACAACTGGGTCCGGATCGAATCCGACATGCCGGTGGAGGCTTTCATCCCTTCGATGGCCGCATTGCATTGATAGATGTAGTTATATTGATCCGCCCAGTAGGAATAGTTGGGGCCGTAGCTTGCATAAGTGACCTGATCCTGTTGCCAGTCCGGGTAGGTCTGGTTGTATTCATTCAATTCATCCGAAGCCAGCCCGAAAGAGACGCCAAAGCTCCCGTTGTACGGATTATTACCCAATCCGCCATACATCATCGTCGAATAGATGCCGAAGACCGCCGACGTTGCCGCCCCATCCGTACTGAACGCCTGGGAGGCCTGAATGGCGCTTTTTTCGGGATCGGGAGTCAGGAATTTTTTGCAGGAGGAAGCAAGCGTCAACACCGCCGTGAAGATGGTGATAGCTTTTATCTTTTGAATATGTAGTGAGTGCATGACGTTTAAAATTTAGAATGAAACCTGGATTCCGCCGGTGAACGTCCTGATGAGCGGGGTGAAAATTCCGCCCGTCTCGGGATCGAGTCCCCGGTAACCGGTAATGGTTAATAAATTATATCCCTGCGCATAGATCGATAGCTTCCTCGCGCCGAATTTCATTAATGTATGAGCAGGAAAGTCGTACGACAGGTACACAGACTTCAGGCGGACAACCGAAGCGTCGCCGAAATTGGCCGATGAACTGGCGTAGTAGTACCAGCTATAGCTGGCCGTGGTCGCCTTTGGGATGTTCGTGTTTGGATGACCGGGTGTCCAGGCATCGAGCGCCAGGGCATCGAAATTCTGTTCCGAGCCGATGGGCGAGAACGTGCTGTTGAGATAGTTATAGCCGTCTTTTTTGTCTACCTGGATAAAGAACCGGAGATTCCAGTGCTTATACGTGAAGGAGTTCGTGATCCCGCCGAAGACTTTGGGATCGGTGTTTCCCACTGCCGTTTCCTCATTGGCGCCCGTGTGATCCTGCAAATACACGGGGCTACCGGTGCTGTCCAATCGCAGGAACTTGTAACCTATTGCACTGTGGACACTCTGGCCGATCCTGTAGGCATAGGCGTAGGAACTTCCCGCGAGATTGGGGAATTTTACCAGTTTGTTCTTTGGAATAGTGGCGTTTACCGAAGTCTTCCAGGTGAAATTTTTAGTCCTGATGTTAACGCTCGTGATGTCCAGCTCCAGTCCATTATTCGCAATTACGGCGGGAAGGTTATATTGGACAGTCGTAAACCCGGTGATGGCGGGAAGCGCATAGCCTACCAGCTGGTTCCCTGTGCGGTTCTGATAATAGTCCGCTGTAATCATTACCCGGTTCTGCGCGAAGCCGAGGTCAAGGCCGAAGTTCAATTTCCGGTCCGACTCCCAGCTATATTGGTTGTTTTCCAAATTCTGCGGTATCAGGGCGGATATCCCCTGGAACGGCGCGGTCCTGGCTACAGCGTAATTGGCCGTATAGCCATAGTCGCCGATCTGGTCGTTCCCCGTGGTGCCGTAGCTAACCCGGAGCTTCCCGAAGTTGAGCCATTTTTGGGCGGCGGTCATCCAACTTTCTTTACTGAACACCCAGGCGGCACCGATGGAGCCGAAATTACCCCATCGCTTATCCGGGCCGAAACGGGAGGAACCATCCCGCCGACCATTAAGGCTCAGGATGTATTTATCCGCCCAGCTGTAATTCAACCGGCCGAAAAAAGACGAGTAGCGGTAGTCTGCATAGTTATCGCTCATGAAACTATTGCCCGCGGCGGCCGGAGAATTCAACAGCAGATCCGAACTATAATTATACGCATAGATATAGTCTCCATCCGTGACCCGGCGTTGCAGGGTCGAACCACCCAGAAGCGAGAGTGTGCCCTGGCCGATCCCGACGTGATAATTGACCTGCGGCTCCACCAGCCAGCTGCTCAGGTTTGTCCGGCCGAACACGGCAGTAGGTGTATAATAAGGACTTGGCGCCGCGGAGCTGGATGGGTTGGTGTTGACCTGGTTCATCGTCGACTGGTTGTAGCCCATGCTGACTTTGAGGTCCAGGTTCGTCAACAGCTGGTAATGAACGACGGCATTCGAGATCAGATTGCTGGTAGCGTCATTGAAAGGTTGATTCATGACTGCCAGCGGATTGGTGAGATTGCCGAAGCCGGCCCAGTTCAATGCACCGGTAGACGTATAGGGTTGCATATTGGGAACGGTGGTAATGCTTACGGCGGGGTCGCCACCGATAAGATCGTTTTTGTCATAGGAGAAATTGTTTGTCGCCTGCACCCCGAATTTCCGGTTGGGCGAGGTATAGTCATAGGTCATCACCCCCGCTATCCGCTGGTCGGCGACGCTGCTTGGGTAGATTGTCGATTCGCGGCGGTAGGTCAAGCCCAGCGTGAACTTGCTCAGATCGCTTCCCGATTCCAGCCGTACGGAGGCATTGGTCGTATGGGCCGTATTACCGAGGAGGACCTTTTGCCAGTCCGTGTTTTGAGTTTGGGAGAAGACCGTGAGATCAGGCGGGCTTTGCGACGGGTCGTTGTAGTTAAGGCCATCGTTAGTGAATGCCTGCTTTCTCAACGCCAGGTATTGTTGGGTGTTGAGCATGTTCATGCGATGGGCTAATGTGCCCCATCCCTGGTAGACATCGGCGGTGGCCAGCAGCTTGCCATCGGTGTATTTCCCCCTTCGGGTGGTGATGAGTACTACCCCATTCGCGCCGCGGCTGCCATAGATCGCTGTTGCATCGGCATCTTTGAGTATGGTAATGCTTTCGATCTCCGAGGGGTCGATGCTGTTAAGCGGGCTTTGGTCACCTACCGGCGGGTCGCCCAGAAAGTCAAACTGGTTAAGGGGTGTGGAATTGTAAGGTACGCCGTCGACGATGTAAAGCGGATCGGTACCCGCCGCAATGGAGTTTATCCCCCGCATCTGTACCGAAATGTTAGCACCGGGCCGGCCGCTGGTCGTGATCACATTCAGTCCCGGTACCTGCCCCTCCAGTGCGGACAACGGATTGCCGATGGGTTGATCGTGGATCGTTTCCGCGGTTACCGTTGTGATGGAACCCGTGCTGCGCTCGCGGCTGGTGGTGCCGTACCCGATGATGACCATATCCGTCAATGCGGAAGGTTTTTCGATAAGACTGATCATCACTTCCTGATTAGTTTTTACCGGATATTCGGTGGGCTTATAGCCGACAAAGCTGACCAGCAGGGTGGCACTCTCGTCAATATCAAACAATATAAAGCGTCCGCTGACATCGGTGGTCGTGCCCTTGCTGGTCCCTTTGACCTTCACCGATGCGCCGACGAGCGGCCGACCGGTGCCGGCATCGACGACAATGCCTTGTACCCAATGGCGGGTAGGCGGGGCGGGTGCGGGTGCGGTCTTTGCTTTTTCGATCAGGATGGTTTTGTCATTGATCTTGTACGTAAGCGCCAGACCATGCAGACACAGGTCAAGCACTTTTTCCACGGAGGCGTCGCGGACATCGACATCGACCTTGTAATTTTTGTCGAAGAGGCTTTCATTCCATAATACGGAATAACCCGTTTGGGATTCGATCTCACGAAATATGCCCTCTAAGGTTAATCGCTTCGAAGTGATGGTTACCGTTTGCGCGATGGTGTTTGCGCTTGCGTGAATGGAGAGAGCCAAAGTCAGGAACAGAGTAATTCTCATGATCAGGAGCAGTTTTGGGATGGCAATAGCATCCCTTTTGGCAAGGGCTTTGCCATGTAAAAGCAGTTTCATACTTTTGGTTACTTGGGTTTTGAAAGTTTTACAGACATCTTGAATCGGTGTATAGTATCAACCGGAAGAACCTAATACTTGCCGGACGTTGTTGCAACCAGCGCCCGGTTTTTTCTTGGCTCCCCCTTTTTTGGGTTGTTTGCTGTATAGTTCTTAAGGTAAAATGGTTATGGTCTTTCCTTGTGTCGTATAATGGATTCCATTGTCGCCCAGATATTGCAGAACGACATCGAGATCGACATTGCGGTGTAATAACCCGCCGATGTGAACGCCTTTGGGCATCCCTTTGAATACCACGTCTATGTCGTACCACCGCGAGATCTGCCGCATCAGCGAGGCGAAGTCCGCGTTGTCCAGATCGAGCAGTCCCCTGGTCCAGGCAATGACCCGGCTACCGTCCTCATTGCGTGTCGTCATGGTGCCGCCGGCATGCGCTATCTGCACCTGATGGCCAGGAGTCAGCAGGATATCCTTTCCCCCGTTGCCCACGCGGACCGAGCCTTGTAGCAGTGTGACCGATGCATTTTGATCGTCTTCATAATTGGTCACATCGAATTTCGTCCCCAGCACGGTGACGTTAGTGCCGCCGGAGGCAACGGTGAACGGCCGGTCTTTATCCTGAGCTACTTCGAGATAGGCCTCGCCGGTGATGGTTACGTCGCGTTGTCGTTTGTCAAACTTCACGGGATAGCGGATCGAGCTGCCTGCGTTGAGCCAAACCTTTGTGCCATCGGATAGGACGATACTGTATTCCCGTCCGCGTGGAGTGACCAAGGTGTTGTAGACTGTTGCTTCGGCGGCTTCGGCGGGTTTGGCGGGTTTGGCGGCTTTGCTGTCGCCGGCGTAGACCAGCTCGTTGTTATTGCGGCTGAGGCGGGCGTCCCCTTGTGTTTCCGGCAAGGCAGCACCAGCCGAATCGAGGTTGACCTGCGAGCCGTCCGCCAGGGTGAGGATCGCCCCTGTGGTGCCGGGTCGGGCATGGAAGGTCGTGGCCACGAGGGGGGCCGGGGCCGGGGCTGGGGCTTTGGTCATCTGCCGCGTCCCCTGCGTGAAATACCAATAACCCAGCGCCAGGAGTAATATGAGGCTGGCCGCGGCCATCATCCAGGGACTGAACAAACGGCGGGGCCTCGCGCTGAATAAACGCCCGGGCTGCGGGCGATCGCCGGGTGCGACTGCTTCCGCGCCATTTGTGCGATCCGCCGCGATTTGCACCAACAATTGGGAAAGGACCAATTGTTTTTCGCCGGGAGCGCCGGCATCGGATAGGGCCGGATCCCCGAAAGCCGCTTCCAGGGGTTTGTCCATCCAATGATCCGCCTGGCCGCTGCGAACCCAGTGGATTATCAACTCCACCTCTTCGGGGGTGCATTTATCCTCCAGGTATTTGGCAAAAAGATGTTGAAACTGTTCTTCCGATATGGCTTGCATAAAATAGGGCTTATCCTATTTAGACGGGCGAGAAAGTAAAAGGAAGACGTCGGGGTCAAAAATTTTTTCCCGGGCCGGCAAATTTTTCACGGAGGAAGGCCAGTGCCCTTACGATGTAGGTTTTTGAGGAGACCCTGGAGATGCCGAGCTTTTGGGCGACTGCGTCGTGACTGAGGCCCTCCATCCAGTGAAGGCGGAAAACCTCCTGCAGCCTGGGCGGCATGCTTTGGATGGCTTCTTCGAGAGCCTGGTGGCGGCTTTTTATCTCTACGAGGTCGTGAGGAGACGGCGCCTCGTAGCCATGATATTCCTGTAGAAAACGGCGATTGGATTCGATGAAGACCTCCCGGCGGAGGAAGTCATAGACGAGGTTGCGGGAAACAGTGAAGAGGTATTTTTCGATGTCATTTATTGTTGCGGCCTTTTCCCGGTGCGTCCACAGCTTCACGAATATATCCTGGCTAAGGTCCCGGGATTGTTCAGGCGACTTCGTCAACCTAAGCGCTACACCATAGACGTGACTCCAATAGGTATCATAGATCGCCTGAAAAGCATCGACATCGCCGGCGGCAAGCCGCTTCAAAAGGGCCGGTTCACTATGGTCGCTGGATAGATTCATGCCGAAAAAAGACAAGCAATAAAGATATAAGATTTTTAAGCGATGGAAAAAAAAGCAATGAAAGTTTCGCTTGCCGAATATTTTCCGGTTTTTTCACCGACGCTTGTACGCGAAAAAGGTTCCAGCGAATTTTATCGAAAATAATACTGCATGAGTAAGGTTGCGCTGCTCGTCCTCTTCCTGGGCGTCTTTGCCGTTGCGTCCGGTCAAGCCGATACGACCATCCGGATCGCTGCTGCCTCGCAAAGACTTAGCGATAGTGTCGTCGAGTTGAGGGTCAGGATAAAAATTCCAACCGGCGTCAGGGTTTATACGCTTCGGAATGGGTTAGATACTACGTTATGCAGCGCCTTGAGTTTCGAGCTGCCGAGGACGGTGCGGGCCGATGGCGCCCCCGCGGAATCCGGAAGGATTGCGAGCTCGATCGATAACAGCGTCGGCGGCCCTGTGCGTTTCGCCACCGATAGCCTGCAGTGGAGTCAACGCTTTGTCATCCGGGACAGTGGG
The DNA here is from genome assembly GCA_035946435.1 of Puia sp. GTDB lineage: Bacteria > Bacteroidota > Bacteroidia > Chitinophagales > Chitinophagaceae > Puia. The sequence continues at coordinate 8,658 of DASYZH010000030.1, forward strand.
CAGGTCACGATCAAAACCAGGATCATTTGGTTCTATTTACAGAAGGGCGCTTACCTCTCGGGCGATTCGACATTCAAGACTTTTATCGTCCCGGCTGTGGCTTTGGCTGGGGGTAGCGGCTCGGCGCTTGCGGGGGCGGGCGGCTCGGTGCTTGCGGGGGCGGGCAGCTCGGCGCTTGCGGGACGCTCGCTGTGGTGGATATTCCTGGCGGCATTTGGCGGTGGGCTGCTGGCCTTGCTGACGCCGTGTGTTTACTCCATGATCCCGATCACGGTGAGCTTCTTCACCAAGCGAAGCCGCACCAGGACGGAAGGGCACAGGAACGCCATCGCCTATGCGGCCTCCATCGTGATCATCTTCACCGTCATCGGTTTTGGCGTCACCCTGCTCTTTGGGCCCGCCGCTTTGAACAATCTCGCAACCAACTGGATCGCCAATCTCGTGTTCTTTGCCCTGTTCGTAGCCTTTGGGCTGTCCTTCCTGGGCGCCTTCGAAATCGCTTTACCGGGGTCCTGGTCGAATCTTTCCGATGCGAAGGCGGGTATGGGATCTTTCAGCGGCATCTTCTTCATGGCGCTTACCCTGGCGATCGTATCCTTTTCCTGCACCGGTCCCATCATCGGGAACCTTCTCGTCCTGGCCGCACGCGGCAGTTATTATGGACCGCTGGTGGGTATGTTTGGTTTTTCGCTGGCGCTGGCCCTACCCTTCGCGCTTTTTGCTTTTTTCCCCAGTAAGCTCAATGTGCTGGGCAAGGCAGGCGGGTGGCTCAACGCCGTCAAAGTCACCCTGGGCTTCCTGGAACTTGCCCTGGCGCTGAAATTTTTTTCCAATGCGGATCTGGCCCGCGGGTGGCGGCTGCTGGACCGGGAGATCTTTCTATGTCTGTGGATCGTGCTCTTTTTGTTGCTTGGCGGCTATCTGTTGGGCAAACTGAAGTTGCGGCATGACGACGAACTGCCGAAGAATGATTTCGGTGTTCCGCACGTGAGCGTGCTCCGCTTACTGTTTGCGATCGTGGCGCTGGCTTTTAGTGTATATCTCATCCCGGGACTTTTGGGGTGCGCCGCTGAAAGGCGTCAGTGCTTTCCTGCCGCCGATGGGAACGCAGGATTTCAATGCTTCTGCGGTTGGTTCTTCGGGGGCTGGCTTCTCCGAGGTTGGCTCTTCCGGGGTTGGGTCTTCGGGGGCCGGCTTCTCCGGGGCTGGCTCTTCCTGGGTTGGCTCTTCGGGGGCGGCCTTTGGTGGGTCCGGCGTTTTGAAGCCGGTGAAGTATGTTGCCCAGATGAAAATGTATGAACCGGAGGTCGTGACCAGGTATGGGTTGGTCACGTATTTCGATTATGGGGAGGCCCTGGCGGTGGCGCGGGCGTTGCATAAACCGCTGATGCTCGACTTCACGGGCATCAATTGTGTCAACTGCCGTAAGATGGAGGGGCAGGTTTGGAGTGACCCGGCGGTCATGCAACTACTCAAAGATGACTTTGTGATCGTTTCCCTATATGTCGATGTCCAGAACATCGACCTCCCCGTGGCCGAACAATATTTCTCGAAAAACCTTGGTCGCCGGGTCGAGACGCTGGGGGACCGGAATGCCGATCTGCAGGTATCGCGTTTCGGCGCCGATACGCAACCTTATTATTTCTTCGTGGATGGGAATGAACACAAACTGGCGGATGAGGGATACGGGTACAATCCCGATGTTGCGCAATTCGTCGCGCATTTACGGAAGGTGATTGAGAGAGGCAAAATCGAGCGAGAGCAACCTGGCAGGTAGATTATGCTAAGGTATTCATTCGACAAATGGGAATCAGGCCGAGCTATTTTACAGCGTATCTATTTCATTCCAAGGCAGTACCGTAATTCCGTTGCTTCGTTTTTGTATTTGATCGCCACCATAAATAACAGTTCCTTCTTTTGTGCCCGTAATTTTATTCCAGAAATCGAAGTTCTTAAAATAGTCGGGCGTAACCGTTTTTCCCGATTTAATTTCTATGGGATACAAACTTGTTCCTTTGTCAATTATAATGTCTATTTCATTTCCGGTACTATCTCGCCAAAAATATAAATTGTGTGGCTCATTGTTATTAAAGCGCTCCTTTACCAGTTCATTTATGGCAAAGTTTTCAAACAGGCTTCCTTTTTGAGGATGCAGCGGAATTTGGTCGACATGGGTAATTCCTAATAGAGAGCATACCAGGCCAGTATCGTAAAAGTAAAGCTTTGGCATTTTTACCAGCCTTTTATTAAAGTTCTGATGATGCGGCTGCAATAAGTATATAATAAAGCTGCTTTGTAATATGCTTAACCAGGAGGCAATCGTCTTGCTGTCTACTCCTGCTTCAATCGCAAGACTGCTCATGTTCAATAGCTGCCCGACGCGACCTGCGCATAGTTTGATGACCTTTTCAAATGTAGCCAGGTCGCTGACATTTTTAATTTGACGGATATCTCTTTCCACATAAGTGCTTATATAATTCGGCAGCCACTTGTTGGGCGCTATATTGTTGTCATATATGGCGGGGTAACCCCCTTTGAAAATCGCGTCTTCTAATGTCTGTCTTTTCCCCATAAGCGTCTCCGCTTCTTTATTGGAAAACGGCAGAAGGTACATATAGGCAATTCTGCCGGCAAGGCTTTGAGAAATGTTTTCTTGTAGTAAGAAATTGTTTGAGCCGGTTAGAATAAATTGACCTCTCGCCGGATTCTCATCTAATATTTGTTGAAGATAGGAGAATAGATCAGGGACGCGTTGGATCTTCCGTCATAAATCTCCTGTTATCCGGGTTCTCGAATGATACATATTGTTTCCCTTTAAAAACATCTCTCGCAAGAGTTGTTTTACCAGATTGGCGGGGACCGACAATAGCAATTGCTTTAAAGCTTTCGCTCAATTCTTTTACTTGTTTTGCTGCAATTCGAGTAATCATGCCACAAATTTACAATTTCGGAATCAAATTCCTAAATTGTAAAAAACTAGGGCTTCGGCGAAAAACTCAGACTTTCTCCCCGATGGGCTTTTCCGGAGTGGCTACACTTCCGAGGTCGGTCGTTACAACCTGTTCCGCACCCGGGACTTTATCCAAAGCGCCCCTGCCCTCTTTTTTCATTGCGTGCGTGGAGCACGACCCGGTGCCCCTGAGCGATCAGCGCTTTTGCCGCTAACTGGCCTAGTCCGTCGGCCGAGCCGGTGATAAATATTCTAGCCATTTATGAGGGTTGAGATGTTGGTCCAATTGAGATTATTGTGCTGATAACATACGGCGGTATTTTCTCTTAACAATGCTCGAACTGGCAAAGCAATGAATGATTTCTTTCAATTCTTTTTCGGTAAGTTCACCAATGATATCGTAGTCTACGCCCTCGAGGGGATAATTCGCCTCGAGAACACTTACTTCGAAATCATCGAGCCAATTACCGTATAACATAGTATGAAAAGGAAAGGACCATCCGGATGTAGTAATGGGTCGGCCCGATTCAAAAATATAGCAGTTTATGCACGCATCGGGGATTTCCAGGCAGCCATGATTCAACGCTTGCGTCCGGGGAAGGTGATTGACACTAGAAGGAAGGCTCGCAAGAATGGCGTTATCACCGATGATTTTAAGAACAAGAAAATATTTTGGCTTGGGTTGATTGCCATTTTTGAAATGAAATGGATCGAAGTAAATTAGCTTTCCGGGCGTGTACACGATCAAGATTTTAAGCTCCTGGAAAATGCCATGAACTCTTTATGATTTCGGTACAGTGCCATTTTCTCTTCTTCATCTTCGATCATTTCGTGCAGGGGAATTTCGATGTTAGTCGTCGACATCTGGCCTTTTTCCAACAGGTCGAGAACACCGTTCCTCAATGCCGTCTTATACCAGATAGAGTCGCTACGATGGGTAAAATTGATCAGTTCCTTTGCCGTGCAATACAAGAATCGTTTGGAAATCTCTTCCAAAAGTTCCATTTCTTTGTCATTGAATTCATCATCCGAAAATTCCTTTTTTGCCTGGATATATATATTGCCGTTGGCAATTACCCTGGTGATATATGGAGCCAACAGGTCGGGCTCCTCGGAAAGCTCGACAAATAGGTCCTTGGATACCGGGCCAAGTTTCCATACGTCGAAACGGAGATCGAAGAAGGGAATTCCATATTTCTTCACTGCAATCTCCTCGATGATAAAGATCAGTTTGAGTAAATGGGTTTTTGAGACAGGCTCCCCAACCGCCTGCATTTTTTTGCAAAGGTAAATCAAGGCGTTGCCTAGCTTATCGATCTGGTTCTTCGTATAGATTTCGCCTGACTTCATGAGTTAAAATTAAAGATTATTATGTTAAAGTAAGAAAATTAGTCAAATCAGCTAATTTGTTTAGCATTCACATAGATCGGGTGATGGCTGCCCACGGCTGCGGTCCGATTTAATTTGTATACAGTAGAGACGGGGTTACCGCTCTGCTGATGACCTCGCAATGCACGAGGTCTTCGCAGTGATAGATGGGCAAATATGGAGTGAAATGAAAAGAGGAGCTGCAGTAATAAAAGTCGTTGCCCACTTTCAGCAGAGTCGGATCGGGATGGTCGCCGGGCAACAGGGGATTGGTGTAGGTCTGTATGCTGTTGTAATATTCGGGGCGACTGCGCTGAGCTCCTTTAACGACGGTAAGCCGCGGGGTCGCGGCCGTTGTGGGGGGCGCTGTCGAAACCGCACAATACGGAGGTGACGATCGTTATCACCGGTTATTAGTCCATATGGAACCAGTCGATATCGACGTAGCCCCCCGATGCTTTTGTCGCGTAGTTGAAAAGACAGAATTTGTTACCGGTGAATATTTTCAGGTTAAATCTCATGTTAAGCCCGTTGCCCAGCCGAGTGAAGGTCTTGTTATCGAAGCTGTATTCGAAAGTTGCTTTTTTTGTGGCATTGGACGCTTTTGTACGGAGATATACGGTGGTTTGCTGGAGTGGAATGGAGTCGACCGTTATACCGTTGTTCACCATCACGAGGTATTTGGCGGCGGGGTCCCGTCTAACACCGATATACGCATAGGGGTCCTGGAAGACGCCAAGTCCCGCCACGTCGCCTGCTGTCATATGGGTGACGTCCATGCGGGTGGTGGCGATGGTTGGCAAGGTCTGATCATATTTCGCGATCGGGCGTTGGGTCAGGGTGTTGCGAGCCCACATGAGATCGCTTACGGGTGCCACCGTTGAAAGCCGAAGCCAGCCGGGCCGGGCCTTGAGCGACCATTTCGCCGGGTGCGGATTATGGTTCCAACTCCACTGCATGCCAAGGGTGTCCGCGTCGAATTCGTCGGAAGCGGGTAAACTGGAAATGGGATACGTGGACCCGACATCGGGCTTTTTGTACCTGGTAACGGCTTTGCCGTCGATGCCGGCGACAGGCCAATTGTCTTGCCAGGTCACGGGTTGGAGCGAGGGAAACCGGCCGAAGGGACCCATATCGATAAACAGCATGGTCCACCACTCGCCTGTCTGCGTTTGGATCAGCGCACCCTGGTGGATGCCGAAATTGACATTCGATCGATCCATTTCTTTTATTACCACCCTTTCTTCGTAAGGCCCCCAGATGTTCCCGGACCTAAGGGCAACCTGGAACCCGGCCGCACCGCCATAGGTGCAGTAGAGGTAATAGTAGCCGTTGAGGTGATACACATGGGTTCCCTCGAGGCCGGGACGCAGGTCCCCGGTAAATACGAGCGAGTCTTTGGTTACCGGGTTGAAATCGGCGTCGAGCCCGGTGATGTAGAGCTTGTTATACCCGGAGGCGACATAGATCTTGCCGTTGTCGTCGAACAGCAGGCCGCAATCATGGAATCCCCGCCCCAGCCGTCTGATCTTCCAGTCACCCGTGGGGTCTTTGGCCGTACACAAAAAGGCGCCTTCATTGAGGGTGTTGAAAAGAACATAGAAGAGGCCATTATGATACCTCAGGCTGCCGGCCCATTGTCCGTGACCGTAACGGTTACAGCTGTCGAGGTTGTAACAGGGGCCGGCATCCATGTGCTTCACGATATTGGTACAATAGCGCCAGTTGACGAGGTCGTGGGATTGCAGTAAGGGCACGCCAGGGAAAGTGAACATCGTCGTGGCGAGCATATAGTAGGTGTCTTTTACGCGGATCACGTCTACATCCGGAAAATCCGCCATGATCACGGGATTGGTGAAGGTGCCGTCGCCGTTGTCGGAATGCACGGGCCAGGGCTTTGCCGGTGCCATGTGGTTTTCAGTGTGCAGGGCCAGCGCGGCACATAAGGCAATAAGAGCGGTGATAAGCGATCTCATGGTAACGGGATTTATTCGAAACGGAGCCAATCGATCTCGACCCGTGTATCATCTTTTAATTTGAGGAACAAATGGTGTATACCCTGCGGAAAGTGCAGTACGGGAACTGTGAGGATGCGCCAGCCTTCGCCCCCGGCGGGAGCCGGTTCTTCTCCGGTGGCTGTGTCAGCGGCGGGGATCGGGATGGTTGCGATCAGCGGGCCTTCCAGCGCATCCGCATGTATTTCCAACGTGCCGCCGCCGGCCGAGGAGATACGCAGCAATAGCTTGTGCAGGGGCTGGGCGCCGAAATCCACGCTGTTATATTGCACCCAGCCGTCCGTGCCGGAAAATATGGTCTTCCAGCCGCGATATCGGGCGGTTGTATCGAGGAATTCAATGGATGCGTCGCTGTTGCTGATCCGGCTGTATCTATCCGGCTCGATATAGTCCGTGGCTTTGGTGACTCCTACACCCCGAAGGGTTGGCGTCACTTTTTGGATCGTGCCATCGGGGTTGAAGAACAGGCTGTCGATCCGTACCGACCTGGCCTTATCGAAGGATGGAGAGAGGTCATTGTGATGGTAGAAGAGATACCATTGATCCTGGTACTGAACGATCGACTGGTGGTTGGTCCAGCAACCCGGCGATTCATCCATGATGACACCGCGTACGGTGAAGGGGCCCATGGGGCCCGTGCCGGTTGCATATTCGAGGCATTCCGTGCGGTTACGGACATGCGGGTAGGTGAGATAATAGATACCGTTATGTTCGAACAAAAAGGGGCCTTCCTTAAGTCCTTTGCCGGGGAGGTTTTGGAGGATCATGGGTTCAGATGCCAGCTCGAGCATGTTGTCTTTGAGCTTCGCGGCATAGATGTTACCCTCTGCCCAATAAAGATACGCCTGGCCGTCTTTATCGATAAACACATTGGGATCGATGCCATGCACGCCTTTAATGGGTTCGGCGCGTGGAATGAATGGTCCCTGCGGGCTATCGGCGATGGCGACGCCGATGGTAAATCCTTTTCCGTGGCTGCTGTCGCGTGGGGTAGACGGAAAATAGAAATAATATTTACCGTTCCGCGCGACGCATTCGGGCGCCCACATGCTATAGCTGGCCGGCTTGACCCAGGGTGTTTTATCCTGGCTTATGATGACACCATGGTCGGCCCAGTGGACGAGATCCGATGAAGAGAACACATGATAGTCTTCCATGCAAAACCAACCCGGCCGGCCGTGGCCTGGCGTTGCCAGGATGTCGTGCGAAGGATATAGATATACCTTTCCGTTGAATACCCGGGCTGTAGGGTCGGCGGTATATTGGCTGGTGATTATCGGGTTTTGCGCCGTAAGGCGGCCGTAAATGCTGAGCAGTGTGATCAGGGCAAACAGTCTCATGGTAATTATTTAAAGGTTAGGCGCTTTGCGGGGGGACATGGGTTTTACGGGCGAGAGCAGCGGAAGCCGTTTGTGGTGGTATGATGCGGTATTTTCCACTCAGGTGCAGGAGGGCGAAGAGGTAAAGCAAGCCATCGTAATACGGATCGAAATATCCGTCGGGATAGGGTTCCAGTTTTGCATTCCACAGGGCGTGAACAAATTCGAAGGAATGATCACGGTTGCAGATCAGCGTGGTGGAAGCGGCGGTGGCGATGAGCCCGAGCGAATGCCGCAATTTCCGGTAGCCGCCCGCCTGCAGGATGTAGTGGGGTTTGGTGCCGTCGGGATTGTATTGGTCTACGAAGGAGTCGATACCTTGTGATAAGAGAAAGGTCTGAAAGTGTTTGGCGTAATCGCGTTGCCAGGCGGTATCCTTGTGAAACCAGTTATAATCCATGGCGATGTTCATGGGTACGCGCCAGGAGTCATAGCGGAAGGCGGCGGGCATCCAGGGGGTGGAATGGGGAGCGCCGGTGAATTCGGTATAATCGGTGGTGAGCCCGGTGGTGGGGTTACAGGCGCGGTGCAGGAAGGCCCGGGCCGAATCCGCACAGTCTTTGTAGAATTGTTCGTGTCCATCGCGGGCATACATGGCCCATACATCGAGGAATGCGGGTAATTGGTAGGACGGGTCCGTCCAATTGTAGTTATTGCCTTCGGGAGTGAAGGTAATGATCTTGTGTTCCGTGTTGATCAGGTTGTAGATGCCGCCGGCGCCGTCCTTTTTCCACATGGCATCCAGGATGCGGCGGGCTTCCGCGTAGTAGTCGATGCCGCTGTGGTTGCCCCAGCGGTTGGCGGCGAAGAGGAGATCGGTGATGAAATAGAGCTCACCGTCGGAGGCCGTGCCTTCGGCGTTCTTTTTCATGGTCGCGGGGTTGATGCTCCAGGCAAAGTAGCCGGCGCGGTCGCCGTCCTGGTGCTGGAGATATTTTTTTGACCAGCGCCAGATGCGGTCGAAGACTTCCTTTTTGTTCAACTGGACGGCTATCATCATTCCATACGACAGTCCCTCGGTGCGCGCATCGTGGTTTTTGAGGTCAGATACATAGGCCATGGAATCTCCGACCTCGAAATAGATCTTGTGAGGGCCTTCGAAGAGGTCGTGGTAGGCGGTGCTCACCTTGGCGTCGATTGCGGCATTGGTGTAGCCTGCTTCTGAAAAGACGTTCCGGTATTGTGCGACGGCCGGCAGGTTGAAAGCAACAAGGACCAGGAAAAAAGAATATGGTCTCATTTTCTCGTTTTAGTCAAAATTAGTGGGATGAACAATCATCCGCCGTTCCACTGGCGAGATTGAAATTATGAAAACCGTAGCGACCGGATCATGATGGCGCCCTGTTCCCCCGCCGGGAATTCAATGAAGACGTCGTGGTGTCCTTTGAATGGTTTAATGGGAACAGCTATTTTTTTCCACTGGCTGTCGCTGCCGGTGGGTTGTATGGGCACCGTTGCTATCAACTTTCCGTGTTGCAGGTCGTCCAGCCAGATCCCGAGGTTGCCGGCGGTTTTGGCGGCGAGGGTGAGCTCGATGGCCGTTGCTTCGCGGTTCCCGGTTTCCACTCCGGCAATCATCAGCCAGCCGCCGTTAGCCGATGTGTTGGTTACGATCTTCCCGCCGGCGTCGGCAAGGGTTGTGACGCCGTAGTAGTTGGAGTAGCCGGCTGCGGTCAGCGGTGAAAAAGCATCCTTGCAGGTGAAGAAGTCGAAATCGGCGGGCCGGCCTTCGGCGAAGAGGCCAAGACTGGTTCCTACCCAGGAATTGAAGCCCGGCTGCGTCTTGTCGAGGTTGACCGCGCTGATGGGTGCGCCCAGGGAGGTCCAGTGGTTGCCGTCGCGGCTGTAGTAGCCGGTGAGGGCATGGCCGTTCCTTTGCAGTTTCAGCCATACGATGTCGCCGGCCGTGTTGGGTATCGTCCGCGCGGCCGTGTCCAATTGAAAGAGGATCCGCCGGCCATTGACAAACAGGCGGGCGGTGACATGCTGGTTGCCGTTGGTGAGATAAATACCGGCCTTCGCCGTGGTGTCGTGGGAGCGGAGGTCGACCCTGGTTAGGGCGGTATAGTAATGATCCGTTTCTTTTTGTACCAGGTGTGTGCGGCCGCTGTCCGGTATCAGCCGCAGCCAGCCTTTGCGGTCCGTGAGGGAATAGTTGCGTGCCGCTTTTCGGTTAAGAAAATGCCATTGAAGGCCCAGGGTGTTGTTGTTGAAATCGTCGCCCTGTGCGCTGGTCCATGGGATACTGCCCCGGGAGAGATCCGGTTTTACGATCGGCTGGGTTGTAGGCGCCAGGCCCCAGGGCCGGTCCCCGTCCCAGATCACGGGGTACAGGGATGTTTGCCGGCCGGTGCCGGACCAGTCGTCACCGGGGTACTTTTCATAACTCTGTCCCAGCGTCCACCAGGTACCGTCGGCGAGTTCTATGGGCGCTGAAATATGATTGGGCCGGCGGAAGCCCTCGTTGGGGTCGGTGACGGGCTGAAAAAAATCACCCAGCCGTTCCCAATAGGTCGAATCGCCGGTGAGTTTTTTGGTGCGCAGCACATATTGCCCGCCGGAAACGTCTCCTGCCGGAAAATAATAGTAATAACCATGGCGCTTACACATCACAGGGCCTTCGGCCCAGCTGTATTGCAATCCGGCATTGATCCAATCCAGATCGATCAGCGTATCTGTGAGCTGGCCGTCGGGGCCGAGGGCCTGGATACGGTTGACCTTCTGACCGTTTTTGATGAGCATATAAGGCTTGCCGTCGTCGTCGACGAAGATGGAATTGTCATAGCCCAGGTTGCCCGTTTGCGGGTTGCTGTTGACGCGTACAGGCGCCGACCATGGGCCAGCTGGAGAGTGTGCTTTGCAGAACCATTGCCCGTTTGCGGAGAAATAGATCCAGTACGAGCCATAGAAGTGGGTGATCGCGCCCTGCCAGATGCCGCCCGAAGGCCGGTCCGCTACAAAGGTCTCCGCTGCAGCTGGTGTCACTACCCTGCTGATGACCTCCCAATGTACGAGGTCTTTGGAGTGATAGATGGGCAGATAGGGGGTGAAATGAAAGGAGGAGCCGCAGTGATAAAAATCGTTGCCCACTTTCAGCAGGGTCGGATCGGGATGGTCTCCGGGCAATACGGGGTTGGTGTAGGTCTGTACGCTGTTGTAATATTCGGGGGTGAAGGCGCTGAACTCCTTTAACGACGGTAAGCCGCGTGGGTCGCGGCCGTTGTGGGGTGCACCGTCGAAACCGCACAATACGGAAGCGGCGATCGTTATCACCAGTATATTGGTCCATATGGAACCAGCAGATATCGGGATAGTCCCCTGCGTTTTTTGTTGCATAGTCGAAAAGACAGAATTTTATTTGAAGATAAGGCTGGCAAACTGCCGGAGCGAGCGGCGCCAGGACAGCCATTCGTGCGCCGTGCCGGGCGACTCATAATAAACGTGATGGATGCCCGCTTTTTCGAGCGCTTCGTGCAGGCCCTTGATGCCGGTGTACATTCTTGCGGGTTCGGCGGTGCCGACGCTGAGGTATAAGACCTTGACTTTTTCGTTGAAGGCGTTGGGGTCGGCCCAGGCGCCGTCATAGAGTCTGGTGATGTCCGTGCCGGGTTGTAAGAATGTTGCACCGCTAAAACCACCGATATAGGCGAATTTGTCGAGGTTGGTCATGGTCGTCTGAAAGGTTTGGAAGCCGCCCATGGAGAGGCCGGCCATGGCGCGGTGGTCACGGTCGGAAAGTGTGCGGAAGGCGCTATCGATCATGGGTATGATCTCCCGGACAAGGACCTCGGGGAAAACATTGTTGTTCATGGATGCCGGCATGTTGCCGGGTGTCCTGTTCACGGGACGCGAGGGGTCTGTTGCGTAGCCCCGATCCATGACGACCAGCATGGGTGTAGCTTTGCCTTCCGCGATGAGGTTGTCGAGGATGAAGTCCATCTTTCCCTGGGTGCTCCAACCCGTTTCGTCTTCGCCGGCGCCGTGTTGGAGATAGAGCACCGGGTATCGTTTGTCATGATCGTTGTCATAGCCGGGGGGTGTATAAACATAGGCCTGCCGCCAGGAACGGGTGATGGCCGAGTAATAATTAATGCGCCGGACCTGGCCGTGCGGCACGGGCCTGGCGGCGTAAAATTCCTGGTCTGTGGCCGGGATGTCGATCCCGCTGGCCATCCGACCCATGCCGTAAAAGGTTTGGCTGGCGGGATCTACGACGGGAACGCCGTCGATGAGCAGCGAATAATAGTGAAACCCTTCGACGATGGGATCGGTGGTCAATTTCCAGTAGCCGCCGGTGTCGCGGATCATATCGTATTTCTTTCCCAGGTCGATCTGCAGGCGCTGCGCGTCGGGCGCTTTTATGCGAAAGGTCACCCGGTTGTCAGGGAGGATCTGGGGATATTGGGCACCGGGAACGTTAGTAGAAGCAGGCGCGCCGACAGAAGCGTCCAGGTAAGCCGCGAAGGTGGATGTGTCTACGGCTTTGAAGAGTAGTTGGGAGAACATGTATAGTCCGCTCTTCCATACCTTGAAATCGTGCACGCCGGGTTGAATGTAATAGATGTGGGGCACGTTGTTTTGTACGAGATAATCATGGGTACGGCGGCTGAAGCCGATGAGCCCGTCGTGGTCGCCGCAGGTGATAAATAGCAGTTTAAGGGAGCTTTTCGCTTTTTCGGGATCGGGCACCAGTTCTTCGGGCCTCTTGGTGTTGGGCGCTGCCGAGAAGGCGCCTATCCAGGCGAATTTGTCGAGGTTGCCGAGACCGAAGTTGAGGGATTGGCCGCCGCCCATGGAGAGCCCCGCGATGGCGCGGTGATCGCGATCGGTATAAACCGGGTAATGCTTTTGGATATAAGGGATCAGGTCGTGGAGAAGGTCGTTCTCGAAATTAGCGAAGGCCTGAATCTTATCTGGCGCCATGATGTTGCCTGTGGCGCGGTCGTCCTTCATTGCCCGGCCGTTGGGGAGTACAACGATCATGGGCTGTAATTTGTGGTCGGCATAGAGGTTATCGAGGATCACCTGCGGGTGTCCGCCGTTGAGCCATTCCTTTTCGTCGCCGCCGATGCCGTGGAGGAGGTAGAGGACGGGGTATTTGTTTCTGCGCGAATAACCGGGCGGGGTATAGATCAATGCGCGGCGCGTGGCGCCGACAGTCGCGGAGTGGTAGCTGATGGTGTCGATGCGGCCATGCGGAATGTCCGTTCGCAGCGAGTCGAAACCCGCCGGCGAGTTTTGTATGGGGTCCTGCGCTTGTAAATACGGAGCCAGCATCGCGGCAAAACCGCCCCGGCGCAACATCTTCACTTCTACTTCGCTGGTGCTGTCCACCACCTGGTAGCTCGTCGCCAGCGCTTTATCGTGCTGTCCGTCCGCGATCAGGGTCAGTTTATACTTTATGCCGGCAGGCAGGAAAGCGAAGGTGAGCTTTTGCGTTTTTTCGCGCAGGGTTCCGTTGATGCCGCCCAGCCACCAACCTTGTCCCTTTCTGCGAGCTATCACGACCTCCTGGCCCGGATAGCCGGCCAGCAGCTTCGTATCATCCCAGGCGTTGGGTACCGTCATCAAAAATTGTCTGGCGGCATCCGGTAAACCATCATATCCTTCCGGCCTGTCCGCAAAGTGCTGCAACCCGGATTCGAATACAACGCTTAGCGCCAGCTCGTGGCCGTAGGAGGTGACGTGTGGGAACTGTGAGTTGGTAAAAGTCACGGGGGTATAATCCATGGGGCCCACGACATTGCGGGTAAACGGAAGGGTACAATTGTGGGCGGGTGCGGTAAGGGTAAAATCCGGTCCGTTGTTATACCATTCCGCGCCGCGGACCGCCTCGCAGGTCATCAGATTCGGATAGGTGCGGGACCACCCCCTGGGCACGAGGCATCCGTGAAAATAGACCATCAGTTGTGCTGCCGCCGCATCGTCGAGGATATCCAGGTAGTAGCGGATCATATCCTGTTTTTCGCTCTCGAAGAAGTCGATCTTGACGCCGGCAAAGCCGAGCTGTTTGAGTTTGCGGAATTCCGCCACGCGGCTCTCGTGTGTCAGCATCCGGTCGCGTGGTGTGGCCATCACATAGGTATGGGGGCCGCCGGAGTTGTACCAGATCAGGGGGCGTATGCCTTTGGACAATGCGTACTTCGCAGCATCTTCGAGATTGCCGCCGTTGCTCATGGCGTCCCATTCCCAGTCGAAGAGCGTATAAGGCCAGTTCATCCGTGCCGCGAGGTCGGTAAAGGCGCATACTACCTGGTAGTCTTTCGTGCCATGATTATGCGACCAGTAGTTCCAGGAGGCGATACCGGGCTTTATCCAGTCCGTCTTCGGCAGTATGGAAGGCGGTGATACGTCCTCTACCAGCGTGGAGCCGACAATATCGGCGAGTCCGCCGGCGATGATCACGCGCCAGGGTGATTGCCAAGGCAGCCGGATCGAGGGTGTGGAGGCGCCCAGTCCGCGGCCGTCGCGGGGGTCGGGAAAGGTGATCTTGTATGTCGAGCCCTGTGCGACATTGCTTAGTTTGGAACCGCAATAGGTCCGGTCGAGGCCTGCCTCGTGGATAAGGAACCATTTATCGGTGCCGGGGATATTGAACAGGGCGGGATAACACCAGTCCTGCCGGACGCTGTCGCTATTCATGGCCTGGTACAGACCTTCGTTAGCCGGGTTCCACTTTTCCAGCCAGCGGGCGGTGCCCGGTGCGATGGTATAGGCCGTCATTTCCTCCTTTATGATAAGCGAGTCGTTGCCCTCCGGGAAGCGGTAGCGAAACGCCAGCCCGTCGTTATACGCCCGGATGACCAGCTCGAGCTTAGACCGCTGGGCGTTCTCGAACAGTACGGTGACCTCGCTGGCCTTGTTGCTGCACTGCGAGCGCTTGCCGTGGACCGTGGTATAGGCTTCGTTTATGATTATCGGCTTCGATGCCTTTATAAACCGGAGGTCGTGCCAAAATTCCTGGTCGCTGCGGATGAGGCCGAGGGAGATGCGGGGGATCCTATCCCCGAGGTCGAGGTACCACTCGCCCTTTTCGCCACCCTGCACGCAATAGAGTCCGGCTGTGATGCGCCCGTTGGGCGACTCGAGTTTTAATCGTTGTGCGGCCGCCAGCAGGCCCGTGAATGTGAGGAGAAGTACTGCTATCGCTGTTCTCATAGGATTGTAATTTTTATTGTCTTAAGATCTTTATCGGCGGAGCTGCTGCCATACAACAGCTCGTACTGGCCGGGGTTCGTGGCCATCTTGCCGCTGTTCCGGTCGAAGAACTGGAAGGTATCGGCATCCAGCCGGACGGTCACGTCGCTGTGCTGGCCGGGGTCAAGGGGTACCCGGCGGAAATTCCGCAATGTTTTTAATGGGCCGTCCGTGTCGTCCATTTTGCGGACATATACCTGCAGGATCTCGGTCCCTTTGCGCCGGCCGGTGTTCGTGACGGGTACGGTAAGCTCTACTGTTCCATTGTGTTGCATTTGTGTGGTGGAAAGCTGTGCGTCGCCGATCGCGAAGGTGGTATAGCTGAGACCGAAGCCGAAGGGGAAGAGTGGGTCCGACATGAAACGGTAGGTGCGGCCCTTCATGGAATAGTCTTCGAAGCCCGGCACCTGGCCGATGTTCTTGTAGAAGGTCACGGGCAGTTTTCCCGAGGGGTTGTAATCGCCCCAGAGTACGTCGGCCACGGCTTCGCCGCCGTTCTCGCCGCTGTACCAGGCCTGCAGGATCGCGTCGCAGGTTTCCGTTTCGGGCACGAGTCCGATGGCGGAGCCGGAGCAGTCGATGAAGATGATTTTTTTACCTGCCTGTTTCAATGCTTTTAGGCAGTCACGTTGAACGGCGGGCAGTTCGATATCGGTGCGGTCGCCGCCTTTGAAGCCGGGCAGGTCCACGGGCATTTCCTCCCCTTCGAGGCGCGACGAAATGCCGCCGGCGAAGACGACGAGGTCCACATCTTTGAGTTTGTCGAGCAGCGCATCGAAGCTCACGGGTATTTCCCAGCCGAAATTGAGCTTGAGGTTGGCCGTCCAGTGTTCCTGCTGCGTGTAGTCGACCTCGATGTGATATTCTTTGCCGG
>DASYZH010000031.1:0-15258 GCA_035946435.1 Puia sp.
GGTGACGGTGGATCCCGCAGCAGTGACGCCGGGTACCCCGGTAGTCAATGCCGGTTCCAATCAGACTATCACGTTGCCGACGAGCAGCGCTACGCTGACGGGCAGCGGTTCGGAGACCAACGGCACGATCGCTTCCTATGCCTGGACGCAGACCGGCGGACCTTCCACGGCCACGATCGGCACGGCCACCTCGGCCAGCACCACGGTGGGAAGCCTGGTTCAGGGTACGTATACCTTTAAGTTGACGGTAACCGATAATTCGGGTGTCACGGCCAGCGCTACGGTGACGGTGACGGTGAATGCCGCGGTGCATCAACCCCCCGTAGCAGTCCCTGGTCCTAACCAGACGGTAGGGCCCAACGTGACGGTCCAGCTGGATGGTTCCGGTAGCTATTCACCCAATCCCAGTGGCTCCATCGTGGGTTACGATTGGACCCAGGTAAGTGGCCTTGGTGGTGTTACGGTTGCCAATTCGACTACGGCTACTCCGTCGATCTACGGTCTGCAGCCTGGCATCTATACGTTCGAGCTGACGGTGACGGACAATGCTGGCCTTACGGCGAGCGCGACGATGACGGTTACTGTATCGACGGCCACTGCCGCCAAGCTGGTAGCCAATGCCGGAAAAACGGATACGCTCGAGCTGCCCAATAATGCGACGACACTAAATGGTACGGCTTCCACGGTCTCGGCAGGTACGATCACCGGCTATTCCTGGACAGAGGTCAGCGGTCCGTCGAACGTGTCGCTCAGCACTCCGGGTGATTCCGTGACCACGGCTTCCGGGTTCGAAACGGGTACCTATACGTTCCAGCTGACGGTGACGGATGATGCCGGGACTACGGCTACGGCGACCGTGAATGTGGTTGTACTGAACGACAACCGGCGGTTAGCGAATGCGACCAGTGTCAGCTTATATCCCAATCCGACCCAGAGCATGCTGAATGTGGTCTATACGTCCTCCGGTCAAGGGAAGTTCTCGATGAGCGTCTACAGTACAAGCGGCGTCAACGAGATGACGGGGACCTACGAACAAGAGGGTGGAACGGCGACGTATCAATTGAATGTCTCTTCGCTTGCCCGCGGGACCTACTTCCTGGTGATCCACACCAGTACCGGCCAGCGCGAGGTTCGGAAGTTCGTCAAGCAATAAGCCTATAGCCGGGAGATTCAACCGGTAAAGATAGATCACCGAAAGGCCGCCTAGTGCGGCCTTTCCCATTCGCCGGTTGCGGCGTTGTATTGGCGGAGGAGTCGGGCGGGGCTGCCACCGACCACGCTGAAAGCGGGAACATCTTTGGTAACGACGCTGCCAGCGGCGACGACGGCGTGGCGGCCGATGGTTACTCCGGCGGTAATGACACAGTTAGCACCTATCCAGCAATCGTCCTCCACGGTGATCTGCCCGGTGGTGCATTTTTGATCGCGAATGGGGGTATGGATATCCTCATAGCCATGGTTGAGGCCGGAAAGGCAAACGTTTTGGGCAAGGATCACATTGTTTCCGATGGTCACCGGTGCTATCAGGGTGTTCCGGAGACCGATGGTGCAATTGTCCCCGATGATGACATCGCCCATGCCGTTGTTGATACAGGAAAATTCTTCGACGATCGTGCGGTTGCCTATTATGAATTTTCTAAAGGGCACTACATCCAGGATCACGTTTCGCCGGATGACAGTGTGTTTTCCCCGGTGGTGTACAAAGGGGTTGACGAAAGTCCTTACCCACCACCTTGGCCTCGCCTGACCTCGAGGTATTAAAAGATTGAGTACCAGTAGTTTCTTTCTTTCACTTGATTTAATTCGTTGTACGATGTTCACGGTGCAGTTGTTTTTCGATCAGGGTATAGAGCTTACCCACGGAAGCCGTCCAGGTATGGGTACGGGCCAGATCTATTCTTTTTTGAGCGAGCGAGGGGTTGTTTTCCACCAGGGCTCGCTCGATTAGACCAGGGTATTCTTCCGGCGTGTCCGCCAGGTAGACGCTATCGCCAAAGATATCCATGGTCTCGGTGTGGGTCGCGACTACGGGTTTGCCCATGGCGAGGTATTCGTCCACTTTTAGGGGATAATTGCCGATGGTGATCTCGTTCATCAACTGAGGGTTGATGCAAACATCGAACCGAATTACATAGGCAGGCAGGTCTTTGATGTCTTTTCTGCCCAGGAAATACACATTGGGCAGATGATGCAGGGCGCTTGCTTTGAAGAACTCGTCTTCGGGTCCGACCAGCACGATGTTCCAGTCCGGACGCGTTTTTGCGATGTGCAGGAGAATATCGTTGTCGATGCGACTGTGGATGATCGCGCCTACGTAGCCGATCACAGGTGCTGGCGATGCCGGCATGTCCGTGGGTATGGGGCGGGGGACGGAAGGGTCGAAGAGGGCGATATTGCATCCCTGACCAATGTAATGGCTGTTGGGGTTGTATTGCTGCAGGTAGTTGGCCAGGAAGATGGAATTGGCGGCGCCGATATCCGCTTTTGCGATGTGGAGCGGTTCGATGATGCGGGCGTGTCTTTTCCAGTAGGGGATGGCCCGCAGGTTATCCCTGCTGTAATAGATATAGGCACCCGGGTTGAGGTAGTCTTTGAGATAGAAGGACCGGAAAATATCGTTGTCATTGAAGAGGACATAATCGCGAAATCCCAGCATGGAGGTCGCCCTGCGGATATCTGCGGCAAACCGTTTGCTATTGATCCGGCAAAATCTTTTAAAGAGCCAGGTCCAGGGAAGCCAGTTAGCCGATTCAAGCATGCTGTGTGGGTGGTAGTTCCACAGGTTCGGACCGATCCGGACCATATCTTCCGGATCTTTTTTCCGGATTATATCGAGATGTCTCCGGATGTTTGGATTGGCGGAATCCCGGGCGGCAGTTCTCCTGTCGAGGGGCATGTTTACATACAGGACCCGGTGATTACGCGACAATTCCTCAGCAATGCTTTTGCAATTGCTTCCGATCTCGGTATACCATGCCTGAAGGCCGATGATGACGATGTCCATAGGCGGACAAAATACAATTTTCCCGCAGAATAAGAGAATCTCAGAATATTACGAACGGTTTTGCGGTAAGCCCACCGCCCGGCATATCTACCCGCAGCACGTATTCACCCGGGGCCATGGGCGGCAGAGAAATGGACAGTACTACCTTGGAAGGCAGGCTTTTGTACTCTTTTCTTATGATCAGCCGACCCGCCATGTCATGAATGGTGAGGGATGTATTGCCCGGGGCCGGTATGTCCAGTTGTGCCATTAGCTCGGAAGCACCGGATTGGTAGACTTTGTCGATATTGAGGCTGGTGCCGGAATTGTCGATGCTTACGATCTTCGAGTAGTTTTCCTGCGATCCCTGGAGCCATCTCAATCGGTAGAGGAGGGTTCCGGCCGGACAGGCGCTATCCGTCCAGGACCAGGTTCCCGCTGCCGGGGGCTTTGAGCCGCTATTATAAATGGGAGCGAAGGCGGTATTGCCGGTACTTCGTTGTACTTCGAAAACCACGGGGCCGCCGGAGCCGTCGAACGCGGTGGTCCACTGGAGTAGGATGTCCTTGCCGATCTTACTGGCGCCGAAACTGGTAAGTGTGAGGGGAAGAGGGGAAGGGGTCATGATCCCTGCATTCTCGGCCACCAGGGCGATGGCGGCATGGCCGGCGTTGTTGAGATGGATGCCATCGCCGAAGCTGTATTTAGCCAGGATGCCCAGGTTCGATGGGTCTACCACCGGGTCCCAGAAATTCAGCGATCGTTGTGGAAATTCGCTAAGGATCGAATCCCGGCCCTGGAGCGCCAGCTGCCGGAGGCTGGGGGAGATATCGTCCCGCGGCTGTGTGGTGGTGATCCAGGCTACCTTGCCCGCCGCTACCACCGAATCATAGATCGTGCGCAGATTGGCGAGGTACTGCGTGAGGGTGAAGCCAAACGCAATGTCGTTGGAGGGATACCCGACGATGACCACATCCGAGCCGAGCTGGAGGATCTTCGTGACGTTGTGGTTCGGGTTAGGTGTGTCCGGCGCAGGATTGAGGCCGCCCGGCGGCTTAAAGCTGGAAGGCATGCCGTCCCAGGTGGTCGTACCGCTGACGGCGCTATCAATAGTCCTGGTTAGCTCGCCGAGACCCTTGTAATAGCGCGTCGTTATGGCGACCCAGGAGCTGTCGAAGGAGGAGGCGCCTTCACCGGCGGCGGTAGAGGAGCCGATAATGCCGAGGATCTGGGCATAGCTGCTGAAGCTTGCCATGGCAAGGCAGCAGAATAGCAACAATAAACAATGCATGTCCAACGATTTTTTGTTTGAACAAATTGGTTATTGTTTTAACAGGGGGGAGGGCAGTTGGATGGGAGGGAGATTAATGACAGGGTGATGAAGATACGAAATTTTAACGAAAGGGCCGGTAGAAAGAGTGATGGGCGAGCCTGAGCATCGGCTTGTCGCCCGAGCTGTCGCCATAGGCGTAAATTTCGTTGTAGGTATCGAGGTTGAAGGCTTCGCCGATGCGCCGGACTTTTTCGTTCCCATGGCAGTTATGGCCGAGGATGTGGCCGGTGAGCCGGGCTTCTTTTTCGGGACGTGTTTCCAGCCGGGTGGCGAGCAGGCCGGCCCCGATGCTTTCGGCCCACCCGCGGATCCAGTTCTCGGGTGAGGCGCTGACGATGACGACCGCGAAGCCTTTGTCTTGCAGCCCGCTGATCTCGCGGAGCGCTTTGGGGCGGATAAGGCCAGGCACCAGCTGCGCCGTGAAGCGATCGCAGGTCTCCTGGAATTGGGCCAGTGGCATATGGCGAAAGAACCAGGTCAGGATGCGTTCTTTGGCGGCCTGGTTCGAGATGAGCCCCACCCGGTAGGCTACCAGCCAGGGGCTGTTCAGCGCGAAACCCAGGTAGAAACGGACCTTTCCTTTGCTGAAGCGGATGAATTCGAGCAAAGTGTCCTTCGTGGTAATCGTGCCGTCGAAATCGAAGAAGGCGATGCGGCTCATAATTTCATTTTTTTGAAGACGCCTTCCGGGATGCATTTGATCATGAACATGATCCAGCGCCACATCCATTTTACATAGAGGACATCCTTTTTCTTGCGGACGGCTTCGAAGATGGCTGTGGCCACGGCGTCGGGTTGGGCGGTCACCAGGGGTGGCAGGGCCATGTTCTCCGTCATTTTCGTAGCCACGAAACCCGGTTTCACCGTTAGCACGTGTACGCCCGCGGGATAGAGGCGGTTCCGGAGACCGGAAAGGTAGGCGGTGAAGCCTGCTTTGGCGCTGCCATAGAAATAGTTGCTTTGGCGACCGCGTTCGCCGGCCACTGAGCTGATGCCGACGATGGTTCCATGGCCCTGTGCGGCATAGGCATTCGCTACGACATTGAGGATGGAGACGGCGCCGGTATAGTTCACGGAGATAATGTTCGCACATTCGGCCCAATCCGTTTCCGCTGTTTTTTGTTCCCCCAGGTAGCCGAAGATGCTGATGGTGATATCCGGGCGGACGGGCAGGGACTCGAAGAATGCGGCATGAGTTTCGGGTTTGGCCGCGTCGAATTCATGGAGCGAGCAGGACACACTATAACGGATAGCAATATCCTGTTTCAGGCGTTGTGATCGCGAGGCGTTTCTCGCTGCCAGCTGGATCTCGTACCCTGCGGAAGCGAATTTCCGGGCGAGTGAGCCGGCTATGTCCGAGCCTGCTCCAAGTAACAAAACTGAGGGCATAGTATTAACGGAATATATTAACGTCCTTGATATACAACAAAACGATATAGCTGATCACCCATAAGACCAGCGTGACCTGGATAAACCGGTCTTTATAAAGGATCTTGGTAGGCGAGCCTGAATCGGTAGAGATATAGATGATCTGCAGGTAGCGCATGATACCTGCGAGCACAAAGATACAGGTATAATACAATCTTGTCGAACCGGTGTTTGCGATGGTCTCGGGCGACATGGTATACATCAGGTAGGCGACCACGATCACAGCGCAGACGAAGGCCAGGAGGATGTTGAGGAACTCCAGGTTATAGCCTTTGATGGATTTGCGCATATCGGTACCGGAGGAAAGTTTCAGCAGGACGTCGTCGCGGCGTTTGCCGATGGCCATGAAGACGGCGAGGAGGAAGACCATGATGATGATCCACTCCGAGAGGGGTACATAGGAGATCACGGAGCCGCCTTTGATCCGTAATACGAAGCCGGCGGCGAGGATCATGATATCGAGGATGGAGATGGCTTTCAAACCGAGCGAATAAGCGAGGTTGATCAGGAAATAGATGCCGAGGACGACAAAGAATTTATCCCTGATCCACCACGCCAGGCCGAAGCCGATGACCAGCAACGCACCGCAGATCACCAGCGCGGCGGATGGCGCTATGGCGCCCGATGCGAGTGGGCGGTTACGTTTCACCGGGTGTTTGCGGTCGTCTTCCCGGTCCCGGTAGTCGTTGATGATGTAAATAGAGCTGGCGATGCAGGAAAAGGCGATAAGGCCTAGCGCCACATGGAACATTTTTTCGAGATTGAAGATCTCCCGACCGAAAAACAAGGGCACGAAAAGGAATAGGTTTTTGGCCCAATCCTTTGGTCTTAGAAGTTTAAGGTATACCACTTCATTTATTTAACGCGCCAAAGTACAAACAAAAAGACAAAATCTATAATATTGTCCCTGAATAATATAATTACTTAACTTCTACCCAATGACCCCCCGTTTTATCGCCCGAACAGAGGTATTGATCATTGTCTTTTTAGCATGTGTGCCCTTATTCATTCATCTGCCATACCGGGTGAACATCTTTTTGTCCTGGGAGGGCGCTTACCGGATGAGTCATGGACAGCTGCCTTTTAGGGATTTCGGCATTCCGCTGGGTGGAATGTATTGGGTGATCCCCGCGATCTTTTTCAAGATCTTTGGTTCTCAGCTGATCACGCTTGTCAAGGCGCAGGTGCTGATTAATATAATAGCGGGGTTGTCGTTTCGTTCCATTTTACGGAGCCTTGCCGTCGACAAGGGGATCAGGCTGGCATCGGTACTGCTGTTTTGTCTGTCGTATAGCTTTTTCAATTTCTGGCCGTGGTATAACCACAGTGTGATCGTGTATGAGCTGGTGGCCCTGGCCTTTTTGTTCCGGTATTTCCGGGTAGATATGGCCGCGGAGGGCGGCCGCAACCGGTTCTGGTGGCTGGTGGGTGCCGCCTTTTTTACGGTGTGCTCTTTTCTCACGAAGCAGGATGGCGGCGGTCTGGCATTGGTGGTAGCCTGCTGGGTGCTGGCGGTCGACGGCGGATTGCAGGGGGAATGGAAGCCGCTGCTGATCTATGGTGGTAGTTTCGTTGTCTTGCTGGTTTTGGTGATCCTGCCGTTCGTTTCGCATGGTTTCGGGTATTGGTTCAATCATGGGCAGCCGCCGCATTCCTCGCGGGTATCCTTATTCGATATCCTCAACGAGCTTTTTGGTTATTCTCCGTGGATCAAATTCTACTTTTTCCTCATAGCGGTGCTGGTCGTCGTTCGCTGGCGGAACTGGGCGGCCCTGCGGGCAGATCGCGCGGCGGTGCTGCTTGTCGCGTTGACATTGGGTATCCTGGGTGAGGCGGCGGTGCTGCAGATCACGAGCTATACGCCGCCGGACAACAATATCTTTTTTCAGAGTTTTGGTTTCGCCTGCGCTTTTTCGCTATTAGCGCCGTTGTTACCGTTACGGCCGGAGAAGCCGGCTATGCTCGCGGTATTGCTTTTGGGTATCGTGATCTGGTGGAGCGGCAGCTGGTGGAATTATACGGAGCGGATCGTAGCACGGTTCCTGCCGAAAAAAGAGACGGCCACCGTATCACCCACGGGGGAGAATGTCGTGAACAAGGATACGTATATGATCCCGCGGGACACGGTCAGGGATATTCCGATGAACCAGTGGGTGGAATGCGAGCTGCCGAGTTTCCGGAAGATCAAGATGCCTGCGCCTACGGTAGCGGGTATCCACCGGTTGCTCGACATGGATCTCATCCGCAACTACCGTGCGGGCCGGAAACCGGACGAGGCGCCCGGCGATCTGCGGGTATTGAATATGTCGGAGCTGACGCCGCTGGCGGCGGAGATCCCTTTCCAGCTGGAGAAGAACCCGCGGCTTCCGTTGTGGTATCATCTGGGGGTGGGTATGTTCAACCGGCAGGCGGATACCTTCGAGACGAGGATCCGCAATCATTATTATGACCTGGTGCTTTTCGAATACATACCTACATTAAACAACTTCTATCCATTCAGGGTTCGCGATTCGCTGCGGATGGAGTATTCGCAGGTGGACTCTTTCCCGGCGCCGAGGCGTGGGGCGGAGACGCAAGGGGTCATCGAAGTTTTTGTGCGGCCGGGCCGGAGAGAGTAGATTTGTAGCTTGAGTATTGCATCCATCTTATCGAATCCCATCGAGTATCTCAAGGGCGTGGGCCCCGTGCGGGCAGAGCTATTGCAGAAGGAGCTGGGTATATTCACCTTCAAGGATCTGCTGGAGCATTTTCCCTACCGGCATGTCGACAAGACGCGGGTCAATTTGATCCGGGACATCCGGCCGGACATCGAGTTTATCCAGGTGGCTGGGCGTGTTGTGAGTGTGAATGTCGTGGGGCAGCAGCGAAGTCGCCGGCTGGTGGCGGAGATACGGGATGCCTCGGGTACGCTGGAGCTGGTGTGGTTCCAGGGTATCCACGGGGTCCAGAAGCTGGTGCAGGTCGGGGGAGACTACCTGGTCTTTGGGCGGGTGAGCTTTTTTCAGGGGAGTGCGCAGCTTACGCATCCGGAGATCGAGGCTTATGCAGGGCAGGCAGCGGAGCGGCCGGAGCACCTGGAGCCGGTGTATCCGGCGACGGAGAAGCTGAAAGTCAGGGGATTAGGCGGCCGGCAGTTGGGAAAGCTGACCCGGACGCTGCTGGGCCTGGTGAAAGAGAAGGACCTGCCGGAGAATTTGCCGGAGACGGTGATGACCTATACCGATCCGGCCACGGGCCAGCCCGTACGGTGGATCTCACGGTATGAGGCCTACCGGCAGGTTCATTTCCCGGCAAGTCCGGGGGTATACCAGGCCGCAGTCGTGAGGTTGAAATTTGAGGAGCTTTTCCTCGCGCAGGTTCGGCTGGGCCTGATCAAATCAAAGCGGCACCGGAGCTCGCAGGGCGTGGTTTTTTCCCAGGTAGGAGAGCTGTTCAACCAGTTCTACAGCCGCCATTTGCCATTCGAGTTGACGGGGGCGCAGAAACGGGTCCTCCGGGAGATCCGGAAGGATACCGGGAGCGGCCGGCAGATGAACCGGCTGTTGCAGGGAGACGTGGGGAGCGGCAAGACGATCGTGGCCCTGCTGACCATGCTCCTGGCGGTGGATAATGGCTACCAGGCCTGTCTCATGGCGCCTACGGAGATCCTGGCGCGGCAGCATTTCGAGGGCATTTCGGCCCTGCTGAAAGGGTTGCCGCTGGAGGTAAGGTTATTGACAGGGTCTTCGAAGTCCAAGGCCAGGAAGGAGGTGTTGGGTAAGGCTCTCGAGGGCGGTTTACATATTCTTATCGGGACACATGCCGTGCTGGAAGAGGCGGTGCAGTTCAGGCAGCTGGGGCTTGCCATCGTGGATGAGCAGCACCGGTTTGGCGTGGCGCAGCGGGCAAGACTCTGGCAAAAGGCGTCGATCCCGCCGCATGTCCTGGTGATGACGGCGACGCCGATCCCCCGGACGCTCGCGATGACGGCTTATGGCGATCTGGACTATAGCGTCATGGACGAATTGCCGCCAGGAAGGCAACCAATCTCCACTGTCCATCGTTTCGAAGATAGGCGGTCCCAGGTAATGGATTTCCTGAAACATGAGATCAGCAAAGGACGGCAGGCCTATGTTATTTTCCCGTTGATCGAGGAGTCGGAGAAGATGGATTATGAGAATCTGGAGAAAGGGTATGAAAATATCAAGGCCTGGTTTCCCGAACCTAAATATTGGATCAGCAGGGTCGATGGACGGCAGAAGGCGGAGATCCGGGACACGAACATGCAGCGGTTTCTCAGCGGGGATACGCAGATCATGGTTGCCACCACGGTGATAGAGGTCGGAGTGAATGTGCCGAATGCGACGGTGATGGTGATCGAAAGCGCCGAAAAATTTGGCCTATCACAGCTGCATCAATTGCGCGGCAGGGTTGGACGAGGGGCGGAGAAGAGCTTTTGCATCTTATTAACAAGCCCGCGACTGGGAAAGGAAGCGCGAGAACGAATGAACATTCTCACCGAAACTAACAATGGCTTCAAAATTGCAGAAAAGGACCTCGAACTAAGGGGACCCGGGGATATTGAAGGTACCCGTCAAAGCGGGTTATTGAACTTTAAGATCGCTAATATTGTTCAGGATCGTGAGTGGCTGGAGCTGGCCCGTGAACGGGCGATGGAGTTACTGGAAAATGATCCTGAGCTCGTGATGGAAGAGAACAGAGAGCTAAAAGTCTTTCTTCAGACCCAGCAGGGCAGAACGGCCTGGAGCAAAATCTCGTAGTGTCTGAAGACGCGGACGCGTTTTCGTCCGCGGGCGCAAGCCCGCGACCGAGGGCCGCGCCGGTGGCGCGGGCCGAAGGTCACAATCATAAGCGCTTTGCCGGAAAGGCGCTATTTTTTGAGGGAGCGACTTTCCGGCAGTTATCATGAGAACATGCCTACTTGTTACGTGCCTGATCTTATGGGTCCTTCGCCTCTTCGCCCAATCCGGTGGCTATCTCGAATTTGTAGAGAACAAGGGGCAATGGAATACATCGATCTTGTACCGGGCCGATCTCGGCGCCGGGAGAATTTTCATTAAGAACAACGGGTTTACCATTTTACAACAGGATACGGGTGACCTCAAGCGCATCCACGAGCTGATGCATGGCGGCAGCGGCATGAAGACCGGCAGGCCGATGATCAAGGCAGCCGCTTTCAAAGGTCATCCGGCCAGCGGCCCCGGATCGGGGGCTTCGGATGATCCGTTCCTCCTTCATTCCCAGGTTTACCAGGTGAGTTTCGAGAACAGCAATCCCAATGTGCAGGTCGTAGGGGAAAAGCCTTTTGCCAATCGCAACCATTATCTTATCTCGCGGGCGAAGGCAACCAATTGCGGGGTCTTCCAGGGGATTACGTATAAAAACCTATACGACGGCATCGATCTGCATTACTATTCGGAAGCCGGTTTCATCAAATACGATCTGATCATTCATCCGGGCGCTGATCCGGGCAGGATCGTCCTGCGGTACGACGGGCAAAGTCAGCTGCTGCTGCATAAGGGGCAGTTGCGGGTGCACACCACGGTGGGCGATGTAAAGGAACTGGAGCCGAAGTCATTTCAGGCAACGCAGGAGGGACGGGTGGAGGTGGACTGCAAGTATGTAGTCGAGGGGAACAAGGTGCGGTTCAGGCTGGGGCAATATGATCCCAATTCGATCCTCGTGATCGATCCCACGGAGGTCTTTTGTACGTTCACCGGGAGCCATTCCGACAACTGGGGTTATACCGCTACCTACGACGGCGCCGGGAACATGTTCCTGGGTGGTATCGTGCTGGATTATGGCGTAGGCAACAGCGGCAACGAATATGGGACGACGCCCGGTGTTTTTCAGAGCA
Organism: Puia sp.; assembly: GCA_035946435.1. Taxonomy (GTDB): domain Bacteria; phylum Bacteroidota; class Bacteroidia; order Chitinophagales; family Chitinophagaceae; genus Puia. The sequence continues at coordinate 11,602 of DASYZH010000031.1, forward strand.
CCTATGGGGGCGGAGATGCCTCGGAAGGAGGGTACGGCGGTACGGACAGGACGGGACCTTACCCGGCCTATTATCACTACGATGTCGGGATTTCCAAGTTCAATTCGATCGGTTCGGTAAAATTATGGGCCACCTATCTGGGTGGTACGGGCGATGAGCAGCCGCACAGTATGATCTGCGATCCCAGTGGTAATCTCATCGTGACTGGGCGGACCAGTTCGCCTGCTTTTGGCGGCACGACGTTGCCTACGTATGGTCCCTGCGGCGGACTGGATCTTTTTGTCGCGAAATTGAGTTCGGATGGGACGACGCTAATGGGAGCAATGAAGATCGGGGGAACCGGGGATGATGGTGTCAACTATTCCCCGAAATACCTGGATCAAACGGGGACACAGGAACTGCGGCTCAACTATGGGGACGACGGGCGAAGCGAGATCGTGCTGGATGCGGGCAACAATATTTATCTGGCCGCCTGTACGCGTAGCACGAATTTTCCCGTGACGGGCAATGTTTTTCAGCCAAAGCAGGGCGGCGGCGATCAGGATGGGGTGGTGCTCAAGCTTAGTCCGGATGTGAGGTCGGTGTTATTCAGCAGCTATATCGGCGGAAGCAATTCGGATGCGGCTTTTTGTCTGGCATTGAGCCCTATCGACAATACGATCTGGGTGGCGGGCGGGACCATGTCCACGAATCTGCAGAAGACCACGGGCACGGCGTCGACGTTAACGGCCGCGAACAATGGCGGGATCGATGGGTTTGTCGCGCAGATAAGCAATGACGGCAGTACGCTGATGCGGTCCGCGTATTTTGGGACTCCGAGCACCGATGTTATCTACGGCATCGGATTCGACAAATACGGTTATCCTTATATCACGGGCACCACCTATTCCGTGATCCCGGTGGTCAAGTCGCCGTTCAATGCCGGCGGCAACCAGGCATCGGGCAAACAGTTCATCACCAAGCTGCAACCCGATCTCTCGGGCATAGTCTATTCGGCCAATTTCGGTCCGGGCAATACAAAATATCCCAATATCTCGACCACGGCTTTCCTGGTAGACCGTTGCCAGAACGTCTATGTGAGCGGCTGGGGCGGTGGTATCGATATCGACGAAGGCTATTTGAACTCGGGTACCGATGGATTGACGGCGACGGGCGGCGCCATCCGATCGACTACGGATAATGCGGATTTTTATTTTTTCGTTCTCCAAAAGAATGCAGCGAGCCAGCTGTACGGGAGCTTTTTCGGCCAGGTGGAAAAATACATCAGTCAGGAAGACCAGAGTCTTGGGGATCATGTGGATGGCGGCACGAGCCGCTTCGACCAGCAGGGTGTGATCTACGAGGCCATCTGCGCCAATTGTGGCGGCGTTGCCAAATTCCCCACCACGCCCGGCAGCGCTTTTCCGAATAATGGCGCGTTGAACCCGTTCAACGGTGCGGGTTGCAATGAAGCGGGGGTAAAGATCGCTTTCAATTTCGCGGGGGTTGCGGCGGGGCTGAAGGTGGTTACGCACGGCCGCGGCGACAGCGTAGGCTGTGTGCCGTTGAATGCCACTCTTTCCGATACCATCCGCAATGCCAAATCCTACATCTGGAACTTTGGCGATGGAACGATCGTTGCGACTACAAATTTTACCGAGCAGCATACGTATAACAATGTGGGTACTTATCTGGTGACGCTGATCGCTATCGACAGCAATACCTGTAATGTAGCAGATACGGTGACGCATTCCATTGTCGTGGGGAACAATCCCGCGTCGATAAATTTCGACTACAGCAAGGTCCCGCCGTGTACCTCGATGAGCTATATTCTCACCAATCTCAGCGCGGCTCCTGCTGCGTATCCCTTTAGCGATACGGCATTCAACTGGAGCTTTGGCGATGGGGCCACGGAGATCGGTGATCCGGTGGGGAAGCGGCCCACTCATAGTTATCCTGCTCCGGGGCCCTACAAGGTGACCCTGACGCTAGTGGATACTACGTATTGCAACTCGCCGATGGACACAACGAAGATCCTGTACGTCGCACAAAATGTGAAGGCGGCGTTTACCACGCCTGTACTGGGATGTGCGCCGTACAATGCGGTCTTTACGAATATGTCGATCGCCGGGCAGACCTTCTATTGGAATTTCGGCGACGGCAGTTCTATCGACAGTGTGGATTATTCACCGACGCATCTTTACGAGAATGTAGGTACGTATACCATCACGCTCGTGGCGGTGGATTCCACGACCTGTAACATCATCGACAGTACATCGTTCACGATCACGGTGCAGGGCAAGCCGACGGCGGGGTTCACGTATTCGCCGCAGCCGCCGCAGCCGCCGAATACGCCAACGGTCTTTACCGATGCCTCGTCGCCGGCGGTAAAATATCAGTGGCTCTTTGGGGATGGCACGTCGGAGACACGGACGGAGCCGGATACCGTGGTCCACCAGTACAACAAGACGGATACGTTCCAGGCGTGCCTGGTCGTGACCAATGCGAGCGGTTGTACGGATACGGCCTGCCAGCTCATTCCGGTGGTGGTCAATCCGCTTTTAGATGTACCCAATGCCTTTACACCCGGACGGTTCGGGGTCGATGCCGTGATCAAGGTCGTTGGATTCGGTATCACGCATATGGTCTGGCGGATCTATAACCGGTGGGGACAAGTAGTTTTTCAGAGCGATAACCCCTATGATGGATGGGATGGTACGCATAATGGAAATCCGCAGCCTATGGATGTCTATGGATATACGCTGGAGGCGGAGTTTTCGGATGGGTCGCATGTCAGAAAAAAGGGGGATATTACGCTCATAAGGTAATGCAATGAAGAGAGGGATCTATATTTTCATGGGGTTGGTTATGGCCTTCCTGCGAGGGTTTGCCCAAGAGGGCGCTTCGAACATTGAATTTGTCGAGAACAAAGGTCAATGGGATCCCCGTGTGCAGTTCAAGGGGGAGTTGCCTGCGGGGGCATTGTTCCTGGAGAAGACCGGTTTTTCGGTGATGTTATACGATACCACCGATCTGCAGGCGCTCACGCTCGCACATCATGGGGTCCCGGCCAGGAGCGGCGGCTCTTATAATTCCGTGGGCCCCAAGGGGGCGGCGGTTCCGGGGGCCGGGGCGGTAGCTTCGGGGGCGGTCGCGGGTAGGGATATGCTGCGGGCCCATGCTTATCGGGTGAGCTTTACGGATGCGAGCGAGAATGTGGAGATCGTGCCCGACAAGCCGTTGCCGGGGTACAACAACTATTTCATCGGGCGTGACCCGTCCAAATGGGCCTCCAATTGCCGCGTGTTCCAGGGAGTGACGTATAAGAACCTGTATCCGAACATCGATGTCCGTTACTATACGAACAACGGGCAGCTTAAATACGATATCATCGTCCATCCCGGTGGGGATATAAGCAAGGTACGCATGAACTATACGGGTCCGGACAAGCTGAGTCTGCATAGAGGCAAGCTAACGATCGCCACGTCGGTGGGTGCGGTCACCGAGCTCGCCCCCATGTCCTATCTCTATAACGACCAGGGGCGTACGGATATCTCTTCCAAATATGTTATAAAGAACGGCAATACGGTGGGCTTTTCGGTCCCGGATCATGATCAGGGGGCTACGTTGATCATCGATCCCACCGTGGTGTTTGTGACGTTTACCGGCAGCAAGATC
>DASYZH010000032.1:0-7623 GCA_035946435.1 Puia sp.
ATGCACCACCTTATGCTCCAGCCAATGATGCAACGGTACCATCCCCGCGGCCAGAATGATCTTCAGGAGCAGCACCTTCCACGGCTCCTCCGCCGTCAAGATCTGGATCTGCTTATCCGCCAGCATAATGATGAATTCAAAAAGGAAGATGAAAGCCACGAAGACCAGCGCGCGGACGAGCGACACCGGCACCGACAACCGCGCCAGCATCACCAGCACCACGAACAACACCACCAGCCCCATGGTAAAACCCATGTATTGGATATTGTGCCGGTGTTCGGTCTTGAGCCGCTCCTCCTCCGCAAGCCGCTCCCGCCGCCGCTGATCATTCTCCACCTCCAGCTTCATCAGATCGGTGGCCTGCGTCTGTGTCCGGATACTGTCCCGTTCCTCCACCCCCCGCTGCTCACAGACCAGCGCTTCCGGAAAATTCCGCCCGGTGACATACAGATTCTCCAGCGAATCCGTGCTCTTTTCTTCGCTCGTCAAGTTGTTCGTCGCCGCTGCCAGCGCAAACGCTTTGTTGAAATATAGGATGGCTCGCCTAAGATCATTCGTCTTTTTGTAGTACTCGCCAAAATCCATGTAAAAATCGATCTGGTTCTCCGGTACGCTATTCGTCATGGCGTCGGGCGCCGACTTGCGAAAATAATACAGCGCGCTGTCATACCGTCCCTGCTGCGTATAGTTTACCGCGACCAGTTCGTCGATATAAAAATCAAACCCGAGCTCATGAAGGATCTCCAGCATGTCCTTGTGTGCAAACAAGAACTGCACCCCCTTCTCATATTGCTGTGTCTTCGAATAGAGCAGGAACATCCTGTGATAAGAGTTGATCTTCAAAAGATCGAACTTGAAGGTATCGGCCATATGGATGCTTTCCTCATACATCTTTATTGCTAGATCGGGCTGGTCTTTTTTCAGGAATATATCGCCCACCTGCAACAGGTCCTGGCCCATCTCGTCGCTCCACATCTCCCGATCTTTGTCATATACTTTCAACGCATAATCGAGCCCCTTGTCATACTCCCCGATAGTCAGATAGAAATACCGCAAATAAGAATAGCAATTACGCAACAGATCCGGTTTGCCATTCTTCTCGGCCACATCCAGCCCGTTGAGATAATTCCGCAATGCCAGCAGCATCTGGTTCATGTGCATGTAAATATCTCCCGTAACACAGTACGCCCGCACTTTCGCCGAATCGTTATCGGTACCCGCAGCCACCGCCAATGCCTGGGTCGAGTACGACAAAGCCTTCACGTCGCTACCCCGGAAATGCCACGCCAGGGCGTAATCACAATACACGCTTACCAATACACTCTCCAACCCATTCTCCTTCGAGACCTGTTCCGCCTGACCCAAATTTTTGATGGTTTGATCGAGGTTGTCCGACAACCCCACATTATTCAGAAACCTGTCCGCATTCCGGAGATAAGTGGTCGCAATCAACCGCTGATCGCGGCTCAATTGCGCCAGTTCGAGCATCTGGCTTGCATACGCTTCCGATCCTGACCGGTCAACGGTCATCTCGGCTAACACCAAAAGCTGGTCTATTTTATCGGCAGCACTTTTTGCCGTATCCAGCCGGTGCCGGACACTGTCCAGGTAGGACAGTTTCCCATCCTGGGAGTACCCCGGGGCCGCACACAAAAAAAGAAAGAAAAGGTTCAATAAAGGAGGAAAAAGTCGGCGCATAAGCAGTAGATTGGGTAGACAAGCCGCTCTCGCGGCTTTGGCTGCCTAAAGATACCAACCAACGGCCGATCCCCTTCATTCTCTGGTGGGAATTAAAAGCTCGCGGATATCGACATCCAGCGCAAGTGCAATGTCCCTGAGTAGCCTCAGGGTAGGCTGAAATTCGTTATTGCAGATCCTCGTCACACTATTGGGAGCTACGCCGACTCTGATAGCCAACTCCTTATGCGAGACATCTTTTTCTGCTAAGACAGCCTTGATCCTGTTAATTTTAATCTTTTTTTCCATTTCTTCGGCGGTTTGAGGGGCAAGACAATTTAGGTTATTTCTTGGTATAACTAACACGCAGAAGCGAAGATAAACTTCTAGGAATCAATATCTTCCGCAGACATTCGATCCGTTATTGTTATCTTTTAATACGTATAACGTATCATAAAATGATTTTTACGTATCTTACACTCCACGATAAAATTCTGGTTAGGGCTCTGGCATTTATTTTAACGTAATATGTCCGGAACTCGCCCCTCAGCAATCCGGATTCCGCCGCCAGTAGGTTCCTTTGATTAATGCAAAAAGCCGGCCCGGCCCTCTATTCTTCCACACAACGACACTCCTTTTGCCCAAATTGCTGCGTCTATTGCGCAGTGTTGCCGCCCCTCCCCTTCCCTTCCGGGGCGGGGAAGGGACAAACTTTATTTTTAAAAACAAAAAAATAAATGTTTATTTGACAGGAATTCCCACATCCGGCAAAATTCAGAAAATTTAAAAACACAGGCCTCCGCCATATGGTACAAGACAATTTCGTCATCGGGGTGGACTATGGTACCGACTCCGTGCGTTCCCTCCTCGTTAATGCTGCCGACGGCAGAGAAATAGCTTCGGCCGTTTTCCTATATCCCCGCTGGCGGGACGGACGCTATTGTAATCCCGCCGGCAACCAGTTCCGGCAACATCCCCTTGACTACATCGAGGGACTCGAATATACCATCAGATCCTGCCTGCAAAAAGCCGGTCCGGCTGCCGCCGGAGCCGTCCGGGCGATTGCTGTCGACACCACCGGTTCCACCCCCGTCGCCGTAGACGCCACCGGCACCCCTCTGGGCCTGCTGCCCGAATTCGAGCAGAACCCCAATGCCCTTTTCGTACTGTGGAAAGATCACACCGCCCTAAAAGAAGCTGCGGAGATCAATACCCATGCCGGGCGCTTCGATGTCAATTATCTTCAATTCGTCGGCGGCGTCTATTCCTCCGAATGGTTCTGGGCCAAATTGCTGCACATCCTTCGCGTGGACGAGAAGGTTAGAAAAGCCTGCCATTCCTGGGTCGAACATTGTGACTGGATCCCCTTCCTCCTCACAGGAGGCAAAAATAGCAGCCAAATGCGCCGCGGCGTCTGTTCCGCCGGTCACAAAGCCCTCTGGGCACGAGAATATGGCGGCCTGCCGCCCGAAGAATTTTTCGCAAGCCTCGACCCACTCCTCAAAGGATTCCGCGCCCGCCTCTTTACCGACACCTACACTTCGGACCAACCCGCAGGACACCTGTCACCGGAATGGGCCGAACGCCTCGGCCTTTCTACCGATACCATCATTGGCGTAGGCGCCTTCGACGCACACATGGGCGCCGTCGGCGGGCAGATCGAAGCTTATCACCTCAGCAAGGTGATGGGCACCTCCACCTGCGATATGCTCGTCGCCCCGCTTAAAGAAGTCGAAGGGAAGCTGGTACGCGGAATTTGCGGCCAGGTTCCCGGCAGTGTCCTCCCCGGGATGATGGGCATGGAAGCCGGCCAGAGCGCCTTCGGCGACGCCTATGCCTGGTTCCGCGATTTGATCTCCTGGCCGCTCAAACAACTCACCGCAGATACCCTCACCCCGGCACAGTTACAGACAGCCACGGACCGGATAATCCCCGAGCTGAGCAGGCAGGCCGCAGCCCTGCCGCAAGACGTGAGGAGCGAACTTTCCCTCGACTGGTTCAACGGCCGCCGCACCCCCGACGCTAACCAGGAGCTCAAAGGCGCCATCACCGGCCTCAGCCTCGGCAGCGACGCCCCCCGCATCTTCCGCTCCATCGTGGAAGCCACCTGCTTCGGCGCCAAAACCATCGTCGACCGCTTCGTCAGCGAAGGCATCCCTGTAAAAGGACTCATCGGCCTCGGTGGGGTAGCAAAAAAATCGCCCTTCATTATGCAGATGATGGCAGATATTATGGACATGCCGCTGCGCATCCACTCCTCCGAACAGACCTGCGCCCTCGGCGCCGCCATGTTCGCCGCCACGGCCGCCAAACTCTATCCCAGGGTCGAAGACGCCATGAACGCCATCGGCCAGGGCTTCGACGCCACCTATACCCCCGACCCCAGCCGCACCGCCGTCTATGCCGCCCGCTACAGAGAATACACACGGCTCGGCAATTTCATAGAGCAAACAACAAAGTAAAATGAGCAAATACACCGATATTCAGGAAGCCGCCTGCCAGGCCAATAAACAACTACCCAAGCTGGGACTCGTCCTTTTTACCTTCGGCAACGTGAGCGCCGCCGATCGCGACGCCGGCGTCTTCGCCATCAAACCCAGCGGAGTTCCCTATAGCGACCTGTCACCCGAGAAAATGGTGATCGTCGATTTCGAGGGAAAAACAGTCAAAGGAAAACTGCGCCCATCCTCCGACACCCTTACCCATGCCGTGCTATATAAACACTGGGAACACATCGGCGGCATCGTTCATACCCATTCGACCTATGCCACCGCCTGGGCCCAGGCCGGTCGTGACATCCCGATCTACGGCACAACACATGCCGACCACAACACCGTCGACATCCCCTGCGCGCCACCCATGAACGACGAGATGATCCTTGGCGATTATGAATACGCGACGGGTTTTCAGATCATGAACGCCTTCAACGACCGCGGACTAGCGTATCAAGAAGTGCAGATGGTGCTCGTAGGCAACCACGCCCCTTTTACTTGGGGTGAGACAGCCGAAAAGGCCGTTTATAATAGCGCTGTTCTCGAGTCCATAGCCCAAATGGCGTATCTAACCGAACAGATCAAAACCGACGCCCTGCGGCTGAAAGATTCGCTCATCAAAAAACATTACGAACGTAAACACGGTCCCAATTCCTATTACGGACAATAAACTATCAACCAATCACACATGGATTTAAAAACATTCGAGGTCTGGTTCGTCACCGGCAGCCAGCACCTCTACGGCGAAGAAACATTAAAACAGGTAGCAGCCCACTCCCAAACGATCGCTAAAGCCCTCGACTCGGATAAAAAGATCCCCGTCCGCGTCGTATACAAACCCACGGTAAAAACACCGGAAGAGATCTACCAGACCTGCGTGGAAGCCAACACCACCGGGCATTGCATCGGCATCATCGCCTGGATGCATACCTTCTCGCCGGCGAAGATGTGGATCGGCGGTCTCAAAGTGCTCCACAAACCCCTGCTCCATCTGCATACCCAGTTCAACCGCGACATCCCCTGGGGCGAGATCGACATGGATTTTATGAACCTCAACCAAAGCGCCCATGGCGACCGCGAGTTCGGATTTATGATGAGCCGCATGCGGCTCGACCGCAAGGTCGTCACCGGCCACTGGCAGGACCCCGCCACCATCCGCCGCATCGAAGCCTGGAGCCGCGCGGCTGCCGGCTGGCACGACTGGCAGGGTGCACGCTTCGTTCGCTTCGGCGACAACATGCGCCAGGTTGCCGTGACCGAAGGGGATAAGGTAGAAGCCGAAATGCGTTTCGGCTATTCCGTGAATACGCATGGCATCGGCGACCTCGTCGACACCATAAAACAAATTGCCGACAGCTCCGTCGACCAGCTCGTGAACGAATATGCCGAAAGATACAAACTGGCCACCGGCCTCAAAAAGGGTGAAGTCCTCCACGAATCATTAAAAGACGCGGCCCGCATCGAGCTCGGCCTGAAAACCTTCCTCATCGAAGGACGCTACAAAGGCTTCACCGATACCTTCGAAGACCTGCATGGCATGGTACAGCTGCCCGGCATCGCCTCGCAACGGCTGATGGCCGCCGGCTTTGGCTTCGGCGGTGAAGGCGACTGGAAGACCGCCGCCCTCGTCCGGGCGATGAAAATCATGGGCAGCGGCCTGCCCGGCGGAAACTCCTTCATGGAAGACTACACCTACCATTTTGAACCGGGTAACGAGCTGGTCCTCGGCGCCCATATGCTCGAGATCTGCGAATCCATCGCCGACGGTCCCGTATCCTGCGAGATCCATCCCCTCGGCATCGGCGGAAAAGCCGACCCCGTTCGCCTGGTCTTCAACTCCGCCGCCGGACCCGCCATCAACGCCTCCATCGTCGACATGGGCAACCGCTTCCGCCTGCTGGTCAATGAAGTCGAAGCCGTAAAACCCGTTCATAAATTACCCAGGCTGCCCGTGGCCCGCGTGCTCTGGAAACCTTATCCCGACATGCGCACCGGCTGCACGGCCTGGATCCTGGCCGGCGGCGCCCACCATACCTGCTATAGCCAAAACCTGACGGCGGAACACCTGCGCGATTTCGCGGACATGGCCGGCATCGAGTTCGCCCTCATCGGCAAGAACACCGAGCTCTACCAATTCCGCAACGAACTCCGCTGGAACGAAGCTTTTTACCTCACGAAAGGGGTTGGTCGCTAGACCAGCCCTTTTCTCTAAAACATCGCTTGCACATGAACAGAAATCTCGTCTTCTCCGACTACGTCGTATTCATCGTCTACTTCATTATCGTAGCCACCTACGGCATCTGGATCTATCGCCGGAAAAAGAAAGCCGTCACCGAAACCAAGGACTTCTTCCTCGCCGAAGGCACCCTCACCTGGTGGGCCATCGGCGCCTCGCTGATCGCCTCGAACATCTCCGCCGAACAATTCATCGGCATGAGCGGCGACGGCTTCTTCGCCGGTATCGCCATAGCCGCCTACGAATGGATCGCCGCGATAGCCCTGATCATCATCGCGATCTGGTTCATCCCGGTGTACCTGAAGAACAAGATCTATACGATGCCACAGTTCCTCAAGACGAGATACAACGAGACCGTAGCCCTCATCATGGCCATCTTCTGGCTCCTGCTCTACGTCTTCGTGAACCTCACCTCCATCCTCTATCTCGGCGCAGTGGCCATCAACGGCCTCGTGGGCGGCGAATACCTCCACCCCATCATGATCGGGCTCGCCATCTTCTCCCTCGTGATCGCCCTCGGCGGCATGAAGGTCATCGGCTATACGGACGTGATCCAGGTAGGCGTCCTCATCATCGGCGGCCTCGCCACCTCCTACCTTGCCCTTACCGTCGTGGCAAAGAGCTTCGGCCTTGGAAGCGACGCCCTCGCCGGCTTCAACGCCATGCTGAAAGATGCCCCCGAACACTTCCACATGATCTTCCATAAACCCACCCCGGCCTCCAGCCAGCTCCAGATCGACAAATTCCTCATCCTTCCCGGCCTGGCCATGTACGCCGCCGGTCAGTGGATCGTAAACCTCAACTATTGGGGTTGCAACCAATACATCACGCAACGTGCGTTGGGCGCCAACCTCCATACGGCCCGCACCGGCATCCTCTTCGCCGGCTTCCTCAAGCTCCTGATGCCCATCATCGTCATGCTGCCGGGTATCGCCGCCTGGGTCCTGTACAAACACGGCCACCTCAATCTCGAAGGAGGCAGCAAGGACTACGCCTACTCCGCCGTGCTGGGCTTCCTCCCCGCAGGACTCAAAGGGCTCTCGATAGCCGCACTCACCGCCGCCATCGTCTCTTCCCTGGCCGGCAAGATCAACAGCATCTCCACGATCTTTACCCTCGACGTTTATAAAAAGTATTTCAACAAAGAAGCCAATGAACAAAAGATGGTCCGCACCGGCCGCATCTCCATCGCCATCGCCCTGGTCGTAGGCATCCTCT
>DASYZH010000033.1:0-13056 GCA_035946435.1 Puia sp.
TCTTGGTGTCGAGCAGTTCGTTCTTTATCGCTAGGCCGAGATGTTTGACGAACTCCGCTTCGGCGGCGGCAGGCATATACATGCTCGGGTTATTGCCGGGATGCAACGGCTCGTTCTGCGGCGTCACGGCATCGATGCGGATACCTTCCTGTTGCATCGCCAGGATGTATTTCACGAAGTACCGGGCATAGACCCCGTAGTATTGGGGAAGCAGGCTGCCGCCGCGGGTATCGTGATTGTCTTTCATCCACACGGGGGCACTCCAGGGCGTGGCCAGGATCTTGATCGTCGGATTGAGCCCGACGATCTCCTTCAACACCGGTATCACATCCTTTTTGTCCGGTCCCAGATCGAAATGCTCCAGCGCAGTATCGGTGTGACCCGCAGGCAGATCGTCGTACGAGAACACATGATCATTGAGATCGGAGGCGCCGATGGTGATGCGCAGATAGCTTGATCCGAGGTGATCGCTGTCGGCAGTGAACAGCTGTTGCAGCAGGGCCGTGCGTGCCGCCGGGCTCATCTTCATCAGGGCCTGTGCGCTGCCGCCGGTGAGACACCAGCCAAATCCGTCGACCTGCTGGTACTTCTTTTTCTCGTCGATCGAGATCACCGGGTCATTTGGAAAGGCATTCTCTTTGGAAAAGGTCGGCCCGGGCTGCTGCTGAAAAAGAATAGAATGGGCCGGGTCCGTCAACCAAAATGTAGCGACCTCCTTCCCCTTGTCCCCCCTTTGTCTTTGTGATTGCGCGCGGGCGGGACTACCCTCCGCGCAGCAAACTACCGCGGCAAGGATGGTCCAGTAAACAGCTCTCATCTATTTGATAATTAAAGTAGCGATTGAATGCGGTAAACTCTGCGTATCGGTCTCCTGGCCTTTGAGGATCAAATGATAGGAGATTGGCTGATCCGTAGTGTTCATGACTATGACAACGATGCTGCCGTCTTTGTTCACAAAACCGGTACTTTGCAACCCTATCCTATTGGCCGATACGGCGATGCGATGGGCGCCCGGCCGGACGAATTTGGAGAAGGCGCCGATGTAGTAGTACGCATTGGTATAGATCAGCTGACCGTTGCGGGTATCGCCATGCACCGGTGCAAAACAGAAGTTGCCCGTGTGATTGGGGCCGCCGTTCTCGTCCAGCAGAATATTCCAGTCCGTCCAGCCCGTAGCCCCGCTGTTGAAATCGTTGATCATGGAATAGCCATAGCGCTCGCCCAACGACCAGGCCTGCAGGCTGTCGAAGGAGAATTTTTCCTTGCACCCTTCCGTGAAAAGCAGGGCCTTGCCCGGGAACGCGGCGTGCGTGAGCCGGACATTGTCGAACAGCATCGGTCCGCCCGTCCAGGTCTCATACCAGTGGAACCCGATACCCCATACATATTTGGCCGCCGCCGGGTCTTCCAGGATGGTGCTTGCCCGTTGATAGATCAGATCGCGGTTATGATCCCAGGCGATCAGCTTCTTGCCGCTCATGCCGGCTCTGGCCAGCGTAGGTCCAAGATAGTCCCGGATAAAATTGCGTTCATCCTCCGCCGTGTAGATACAGGATTCCCATTTTTGTTTTGCCATCGGCTCGTTCTGTACACTAAGGCCCCATACCGGCATGCCCATAGCCTCGTAGGTTTTGATGAACTTCACAAAGAAATTGGCCCAGGCCTGCGCGTATTCGGGTTTGAGCCTGCCGCCCCCGGTGACGCTGTTGTTGTCCTTCATCCAGGCAGGCGGACTCCAGGGCGTGACATACAGCTTCAACCGGCCCCCTGTGGCCTTTATGGCTGCTTTGATCAATGGTATCCGGTATTGTTCGTCGTGCTTGACGCTAAAGCTTTTGAGGGAGACGTCGTTTTCGGCGACATAGCTGTAGCTGTCGCTGGAAAAGTCACAGCTCATGATGTGCGTCCTCGCCAACGTATACCCGATGCCGCGAGCCGTATCGTAGTAGGCGGTGAGCAGCTCCTGCTGTTTTTCTCTGGATAATTTAGCGAAGGTCTCCGCAGAGGCGTCCGTGATCGCCCCGCCGATACCCAGGAACGGCTGGAACAAAACCGCAGGGTCTACAAGGACGAACGGTTCAGTTTCGAGTGGCTGACGGCCGGCAGAAAAGCTCAGGGTCCCGCTGGCGGATAATCGTAGATCGGTGTTGGCAGCAGTCGTGTAGACTGTAACGGTTTTCTGCGCGGAGACGGTCAAACCACAAACGGCCGCCGCCACGAGCAGGCTTAATTTTCGTAACATAGATTTTGAATGGTGTGCAAGTTAAAGGTCGGCGTCAAAGGTAATATTTACAGGGTACAATGCGTATGATAATTCTCGAGCTCCGCGGTCGTTTCGGTGGCCAGATCACCATAACGCGCTGCTATTTCGCTTAGCACGTCGGACACGGCGGCCGCATCCGTAAGCCGCACCAGCCGCTGCAGGTAAGCGGCGATGTCCGGCAATCCCCTGAGATAACGGGCATACCGGCCGCGCATTTCGTACAGTCCCTGCACAGCGCCGTTCCACCCCAGTGCAGCCTGTAAATGCTGCCGGCATACTTCCACCCGCTCCGCCGCCGAAGGCGGCGGGATCAAACGTCCCGTGTCGATATACCCGCGGATCTCCCGGAAGATCCAGGGATAGCCGATCGCCGCCCGGCCGATCATGATACCGTCGACACCATACCGGTTCCGGTATTCGAGCGCCTTTTGCGGGCTATCGATGTCCCCGTTGCCGAAGATGGGAATGTGCATCCGCGGGTTGTTCTTCACGGCGCCGATCAACGCCCAGTCCGCCTCTCCTTTGTATAGCTGACAACGCGTACGGCCATGGATCGTGAGCGCCCGGATACCGGCATCCTGTAGCCGCTCCGCGACCTCCACGATGTTTTTCGAGTGCTCGTCCCAGCCCAGCCGTGTCTTCACCGTCACCGGCAGCCGCGTAGCCCGGACACAAGCCGTCGTCAGCCGGACCATCCGATCCGGATCGCGCAACACCCCTGCCCCCGCACCCCGCCCTACAATGCCTTTTACGGGACAGCCGAAATTGATGTCCAGGAGATCGGGGTCGGTAGCGTCGACGATGGCCGCCGCCTCCGCCAAGCTGTCCTCATCCCCGCCATACAGCTGAATGCCTACGGGCCGCTCCCTTTCGAAAATATCCAGCTTCCGCCGGCTCCGCATCGCCCCGCGGACGAGGCTCTCGCTGGAAATGAACTCGGTATAGGTCAGATCAGCCCCATAAGCTCGGCAAACACCCCTGAAGGGCGGATCGCTGACGTCTTCCATGGGCGCCAGCAGCAGGGGGAATTCCGGCAAAACGATATGGGCGATGGTACACATGCGCCGCAAAACTAATATAAAGTTCCTGGTATGCGTTCAGCAATAAACGGTATATTGCTACGTTTTGGCCCTAATCACCAGCTTAAGTATGCGTTTTAAAACGGTTCCGCTCTTTTCGTTTACAGCGATGTCCGGACTTTGGCTCCTCATGGCCGGCTGTTCGAAAAGTAACGACAACAACTCCAACCCCTTCGGGATAACATCCCAGATCAACGGCAAAGCCTTTCACGCCTTTCAGGCAGCCGCAGGGCTATATGCCAACTATTACCAGGTAGGTGGCGTGGGGATTGTGAACGGCGACACCGTATTCCTCACCGTCTATATCGCTACACCCGTAGCCCTGGATCAGCAGGTAAGCACCGATGACAACGGATTTGCCGAGATCGATTACGTTACACACATCAACAATGCACCATTCGCCAGCTATTCGGCCTTCCGGGGCCAGAAAGGGCCCGCTTATTATACGGTGACGGCGATCGATACGATAAAGCATACGATCCAGGGAACATTCAACGGGACCCTGACGCGGAACGGCTTCATCAGTGACGCTCCGGATAGCATTGTCGTTTCCAACGGCGCCTTCAATATTTCGTATCAGTAGGCCGGGCATTAAACCTCAGAAACAGTCCAATTCACCGATCCGCCGAGAAATCCGTAGGCATTCTGGGGGACAAGGCCTAAATTCGCCCAAAACTCCTCTCTCCATGAATGGAAAACGTCTTTCTCTGGCGACCGTGATCTCCCTGGGTATGTTGGGTCTATGGGGCCTCGGAAGCTGTAGCAAAAACAACAGTACCAGCTATACAACCGATGGGACCCTGACTGCTACGGTCAACGGTGCGGCCTATTCCGCCAAATCGTATGTGGTCGCCGGATATCTCACCACATATGGCCAGGTCATCGTCCAGGGCGACAGCATCGTGGGCCGCGATACTACCGAGATCCAGGTCGCCATGCCCTATATTCCTGCAGTCAACGCGGCCGTCTATACCGATAGCACGCAATTTGCAGGACTGACCTATAAGGTACCGGGCAAAGAATATGACGCTTATTACGGTCTGGGTTTCTCCCATGGCGTCGTCACCCTGAGCAGCGCCGATACCGTCAACCACAAGGTCGCCGGCTCCTTCAGCGGCGTGCTTTACAACATCGTCAACAGCAACGACAGCATCGTGATCACGAACGGCGCCTTCACCAGCAGTTATCAGGTCCAGTAGCCAGACGCGAAAGCAATAAAAAAAGCCGCCTGTTCTTCAGGCGGCTTTTTTGTTGGTGCTATGCCCTTAGCTATTGCCGGTAATAAACAAATACGATAAAAACATGACCAGCCCGAGGAAACCGATCGCCAGCAGGACCGAAGTCGCGGCTTCGCCGGCATGCATGTGGTGGGTATTCTTTTTCATATGACGGACATTTTAATGAGAAAATATCGAATCGTCCTATACAATATATGCAAAATTTTCGATATCTGCAACCCCTATCGGACAGCCCGCAAATCGCATAAAAGATCCTAATGTTTCCCACTCATATAGAATACAAGTTTTCCTCCATCCATAATCTCCTGATGTGTAATATAAAGTCGGTTGAGGGGTTGACCATTTAGCGTTATCCGCTTGATATATACGTTTTTATCACTTTGATCGCGGGCTTCGATCGTAAACGTATGGCCATTCTCCAGCGTCAGGATCGCCGAATTCACGCTGGGACTTCCGATATAGTACCGGTCCGATGCCGGCGCCACCGGATAGAAACCCAGGGCGGTGAAGATATACCAGGCGCTCATCTGTCCACAGTCGTCATTGCCTCCCAGCCCGTCGGGGGTGGGCCCATATTGCTTTTTGAGGATCATCCGTACCCGCTCCTGCGTTTTCCAGGGCTGGTCGGTCCAGTCGTACAGATAAGCCACATGATGCGATGGCTCATTCCCGTGTACATAGTTGCCGATGATGCCGTCCCGGGTAATGTCTTCGGTCTCGGCGAAGTATTTGTCCGGCAGCTCCATGGTAAAAAGCGAATCCAGGTGCCGTACAAAGGATCGGTTGCCGCCATACATTTTTATCAGCGTCGCCGGATCGTGCGGGACATAGAGACTATAGTTCCAGGCATTCCCCTCGATGAAGCCCTGCCCGTTAGTGCTCAGCACGTCGAAGTCCTTGCGGAAGCTGCCATCCGCCAGGCGGGGTCGCATGTAAAGCACCGAAGGGTCCCACACATTCTTAAAATTCTCCGCACGTTTACTGTACGTGGCGTACACCTCCATCCGCCCCAGCTTTTTGGCCGCCTGGGCAATACACCAGTCGTCATAGGCGTATTCCAGCGTCGTCGAAACCGAGTTGCCGTCTTCCTCCGCCGGGATATAACCCCGGTCGATGTACGACCCCAGGCCTTCGAAGCTCCGGCGCGTGGACGTCACGATACAGGCATCGAGTGCTTTATTCGCATCGAACGGCGTATTGCCCTTGACGATAGCATCGGCAATCACCGATACGGCATGATAGCCCGACATACACCAGTTCTCGTTCGCAGAATTGGACCAGATGGGCAACATATGTTCGGCGCTCTGCTCGTAATGCGCCAGCATGCTCCTGATCATATCCGCATTCCGCGTGGGCTGCAGGATATTGAACAACGGATGCAAGGCCCGATGCGTGTCCCATAGGGAAAAGGTGGTATAATTGACGAAACCATCCGCCTTATGATCCAGCTGATCCAGCCCACGGTAGGATCCGTCGACATCCATGTAGACCGTTGGATTGATAAAGGCATGGTACAGGGATGTATAGATATTCGTCTTTTCGGCGGGACTCGCCTCGATCCGAACCTTGCTCAGCTCTTTTCGCCACGCGTCCTGCCCCTGCCGGCGCACGGCATCGAAATCCCAACCCGGCGTCTCGGTTCGCAGATTCAGCAACGCGCCCTCGGTGCTTACCGGCGACAGGGCGAACTTCACTTTGATCTTCTCCCCTTCCGTGGTCTTGAAGTTAAAGTACATGCGCAGCTGGCGGCCGGCAAGATCGGGGAAATTGTGGTTCTGATCGAAATGACCCCAGAAGCCGTGGTATGCCTGGGGCCGGTCGTACTTCCGGCTGCCATAGCTGATAAACCCTTTGGAAAAGCTCATCGCAAAATAGACCGTCCGCGTCCGGGCCCAGCCGCTCGTTTGGCGATAGCCGGTGACCAGCGTGTCATTGACGACCCGGACATAGGTCCAGACATTCTTGTCGTCGTAGTTGTAGATGCCGTGTACCAGGTCCAGGATGATATGCGCCTGATCGCTGGCGGGGAAGGTATACTGATGAAAGCCTACCCGGGTGGTCGTCGTGAGCTCGGCCCAGATATTATAGTCTTCCAGCTTGACCTTATAGTAATCGGCTTCGGCCGTTTCCGTGGCATGGTTAAAAGCGCTGCGGAAACCGCTCCGGGGCTGGCTGGCTACGCCGGGATTCAACCGAAGCTCGCCCACCGTAGGCATGATCAGAAAATCGCCGAGATCGGAATGCCCTGTGCCGCTAAAATGCGTATGACTGAAACCTACGATGGTCTTGTCGTCATATTGGTAGCCGGCGCAATATTTATAGACATCGGGATTGTATTTCCCATTTTGTTCATAGGGGATCGTATCCGTATCCGGGCTGAGCTGTACGGCCCCGAATGGGGAAGTCGCGCCCGGATAGGTATGCCCCATTCGCTCCGTGCCGATAATGGGCTTTACATATTGAAGCGGATCGTCAGATTGGCACTTGGCCGCTAAGGCGAAAAAGATAAACGAGCTAAAAATAAGTTTATACATATTACCGGAATGACAATTTTTCATTAGGGGCAAATTTAACGGAAAGCCCATGAAGCTCATCGGTTTTTGGCACCATATTTTATATAATGGTGCGGGTAGCCGATGCCCGTCCGGGCGGATCCTGTTACCGGGAGCGGCTTTGCCGTCTTGAGCCGCCAGGGCGGCCCGTCCAGAAATTCGACTCTTTTCATGAAACTTCTTTTATTATTTATCCAACTTCTCACCTTTGGGTGGCATCCCACGCAGGGAACACTAAACGTTCGCGACTTCGGCGCTATGGGCGATGGCGTTACCGATGATACCCAGGCTATCAATACGGCCTTAAAGGCCGCTCACGACCAGCAGGCAAGCCTGTATTTCCCGAGCGGTACCTATCTCTGTAATACTGTCGACCCATACAACAACATTCTCACCTTCGACGGCGGCGGCACCCAATCGCTTACGATCTATGGCCAGGATTCCACGTCCATTATCGAGACCACGGCCAACGAGACATCGGTCCTGTTCTATCTCGCGGCGGCCCACCAGCCCTGTAGCGGCCTGATCATCCGTAACCTCAATTTTCAGGATGCGCATAGTGCGATAGGCACACCCTGCAACGGCATGTTCATAACCGGCACCGCTACGCAAAATTTCTCGAATCTGCAGATCAGCAATTGCTATTTTCAAGGCTTTAGCCTCGCCTTGTGTGGAATGGGTATCACCGGCTGGACTATCACGCAGAATTTTTTCGGCGCTCCCCTCGGACATGACAATGCCGGGAACAACAGCAACCCGGCCGTTTTCCTCTGGTGTTTCGATAACGCCAGCGGCAAGTGTGTGAATGTGTCGATCACCAACAATACCGCGGACGGCTACACGGGTACCGAACCCATGAGCGCCCTGGTGACCCATCGACCTATGGACGGTTTTGTTTTTGGCACCGGCTATGGCTTTACGATCACCGGCAATACGACCCGCCATTTTTCCGAAGAACAATATCTGCTGCAGCCGCGGGTCTCCAATCCGGGCGATACCAGCACGACACTCATCTCCAATAATTATCTCGACTGTAGCCTGGTGCCCGGCATGACGAATAGCGACGGCTCGCCCCATCAATCGAATTATGGTATCCGCTGCGATATCAGCAACGCGGTGATCACTAACAATACACTGGTGAACTATACCTATGGCATTATGATGCGCGGTGTCGAATACCCGACGACGCAATTGCATTCATATATCATTACCGGAAATCAGCTGCACGCCGCCACGGACACCACCGTGTACAACGTCTCCGCCGGCATCCTGATCCAGAGCAATGCCAACCCCGTGACCGATGTCCGCATTACGAATAATGATATCTATACGAATCTGCCCGATCTTCCCCATTCGTCGCGATCGATCCGTATCGAACAGACCCAGCAGATGCTCAAAAGCCTGATTTCGAATAACACCGTCCATCTTATTCAATAATATCCTATGTATACAATGGATTGGCGGGAATGTCCAAAAAATTCCCCAACCGCCGGAATTGTTAAGAAAATGGGAAAATAATTGCCATTCGGTGGATCAAAACCGAATGCCAGCCTTTCTCCGGCCCCAAAATCGATAATGAAATATCCCCATTTAAGGTTTTGGCATGCTATTCGGATTGCACTAAACCTATCCGCGCCCAATTTCCATCCTACTGAAGCAGCCATCTCTTGCTTGCCCTATTAGATTCCTTTAACTCATCCTGTATTGTATGGTTAATTGCCTGGAAAATTGGCTAAGAAAGTTTTTGTTTATTAGCGTTTTAGGTGGAGGGCTTTCTTCTTGTATCAATACCAAGAAAGCGATCTATTTCAAGGACCAGTCGGACGGGGCGATAAAGGCCTCTGCTTCTATCCCGCAAACCATTATCGAACCCAACGATATCCTCGGTATCCAGGTGAGCAGCCTGAACCAGGATGCCTCTTCCGCCTTTAATGTCGCCAACCGCGAAGACGTGGCCGCTACAACGTTGTCGGGTACCCGAAACGAGGCAGGCGGCTATCTCGTGGGTAAAACCGGTGATATCGCCTTTCCTATCCTCGGCAATATCCACGTATCCGGGCTGACGAAAGACCAGCTCACCGATTCGCTTACCCATATGTTGAACGACCGGAAATTGCTGATCGATCCTATTGTCAGCATCCGGATGCTAAACTTCAAGGTCACCGTGCTCGGCGAGGTCGGAAAACCTTCGGTCATCCCGGTACCCAGTGAGAAGATCTCCCTCCTGGAAGCCTTGGGTATGGCCGGCGACATTACGATCAACGGGCGGCGGGACAATGTCCTCGTGATCCGGGAAGAACCCGGACGAAAAGTCATCAAACGGCTCGACCTGAATTCATCGGACCTATTCACCTCGCCATATTATTATCTTCAGTCCAACGATGTCGTGTACGTCGAGCCAAACAAAGCGAAAGTGCGCAGTGGCAGCAACACCGCTATGTGGGTCTCGGTGATCCTTGCCGCGCTCTCTTTCGGTATTATCGCAGTCACAAACATAAAATGACGGGATATGATTAAGTCGAACAAAATGATCCGTGAGCAAAAGGACAGCAACCTGATTAGTTTTATCCGGTTCCGCTTCGTCCCCTATTGGCCGCTGTTTGCCTTGCTGCTGACTATCGCCGTCGGCGCCGCATTCGTCTATATCAAGTGGGCGCCCCCGATCTACCAGGCCAAAGCCGACCTGCTGATCAAAGATGAGAACAAAGGCTCCGGCGACGGCAGAGTGCTGGAATCCCTGAATGTTTTTTCGACCAAGAAGATCGTGGAAGACGAGATCGAAGTGCTGCAATCCCAGACCCTGGTGCGCGAGGTCGTTCGAAATCTCGATCTCTATGCACCGGTCACTTCCAAAGGACGTTTCAAGACCTACCCGGCCTACATCTCCTCCCCGGTGATCGTCGAAGCCCTGGGGTTCGACAGTCTCTATAAAGATCACAACAAGGTTTTTTTACCAACCACCCCCTTTGTTTACGACAGCGCCCATGCCCTCGTCAAGACGGCTGCGGGAAGCTTCCCCGTGGGCCAGTGGGTCAGCTATCCCGGTACATCCCTGGTGCTGCGGTTCCTTCCCAATCCCCGGTATTCCGACGGCGCTATGGGCCCGCTGAGCTTTACGGTCCTCAATCCCAAGCTGGTGACCAATAGTCTCATCGGCCGCCTCAACGTGAGCTCGACCAACAAGCTCTCTTCGGTGGTGACACTCACCCTCAGCGACGAAGTTCCGCGCCGCGGAGAGGACATCCTCAACGAACTCATCGACGTCTATGACCATGCGTCGATCAACGATAAGAACCAGCTGGCCATGAATACCCTCGCCTTCGTGGAGAACCGGCTGCTGCATGTCCGGCATGAGCTGGATTCTGCCGAGAACACGCTGCAACGTTCCAAGGCGCAAAATGGCGGAGGCGATCTCAGCGAACAAGGGTCGGCCTTTCTGCAGAACGTAAGCGCCAACGATCAGAAAGCCTCGGATATCGATATGCAGCTGGCCGTACTCAACGAAGTGGAGAAATATGTCCGCTCCGAAAGCAACACGGGCATCGTGCCTTCCACGCTGGGCATCGACGACGAAGGGCTCTCCAACCTCCTGCAGAAGCTCTATGACGACCGGGCGAATTACGACAAGCTGCATCACACCGTAGGCGAGAACAATCCCGTGATGCAATCGCTGGCGGGGGAGATTCAAAAGATCAAGCCGAATATCCTCGAGAACATTCGCATCCGGAAACTCAGCCTGCAGGCGGGTCTCGCCAACCTGCAGCAGACGAACGACAAATATGCGACGCAGCTGCACGGAATTCCCGGCAAGGAACGGAGCCTGCTCGAAAGCAGCCGGCAGCAATCGATCCTGAGCAATGTCTATTCGTTCCTGCTGCAGAAAAGAGAGGAGGCCTCGCTTTCCTATGCTTCGACAATTGCCGACAGCCGGACGATCGACCGCGCCGAATCTTCCCTCGACCCGATCTCGCCCAAAAAGATCATCGTCCTCGGCATCGCGCTGGCCGCGGCCCTGCTCTTCGGTTGTGTCGTCGTCTATTGCCAGGAGTTCACGAACAGCCGTATCCTGTTCCGGCGTGAGATCGAGACCTATACCGGCGTACCCATCATCGCGGAGCTGGCTGCCGGCGGGCGGTCGAGATCGCTGCTCGTTTCCGATCAACCCCGGCCCGTTGTGCTCACGGAGCAATTCCGGCAATTGCGCACGGCATTGGGATTGCATGCGAAGAATAACAAGAACAGGAAGCTGCTCGTCACCTCGAGCATCTCCGGTGAAGGGAAAAGTTTTGTAAGCGCCAACCTGGCCGTCAGCCTGGCTTCCGCCGGCAAAAAGGTCATCCTCCTCGACTTCGATCTCCGCAACCCGCGGATCAGCGCCGAATTCGAACCCGCCGCCGGTCCGGGTCTCGCCGACTTCCTGCAGGGCGATATCGAACCCTATGAGATCATCAAAAGCACTTCCTATAAAAACCTGTTCATCACCGCGGCCGGCGACGAAAGCGGAAGCCTCACGGATCTGAGTTTCAATAGCCGGCTGGGCGAATTGTTCGACTACCTCGACGGAGTCTTCGATTTTATCGTCGTCGATACACCGCCGGTACACCTGGTGAGCGATGCCTACGTATTGACGGAATACTGCGATCTTTCGCTGTATGTGGTCCGGCACGATTTCACTCCCAAGGCCTTTATCCAATTGTTGGATGAGAACGATAAGATCAAGCCGCTAAAAAACCTCGTTATTGTCTTCAATAGCATCAAATCACGGGGCTTCTTCGGCGGCAAATATGGTTTGGACCTTGGCTACGGGAACGAGTTTTCCGTCAAGCAACGGCGGGTGACCTCTTCCCGCAGGCTGCACAAGGCCTGATCCGCACCTCTACATTGCACATTAACCACCCCCCTCCGGTTCACTCAGTAAAGACCTCCTGTTACTGAGATGGGCGAAGCCTTTTGCGTAGATAATTTTACTTGATCCAAAAATTTACGTCTATGAACATGCATTGGTATGCCGTTTACACGAAGCCAAGGTGGGAAAAGAAAGTAGCAGAAAACCTGGCTAAGAATTCCTTCGAGAGTTATTGTCCGCTGAACAGGGTGCTGCGTCAATGGCATGACCGGAAAAAATTCGTCCTGGAACCCTTGTTTTCCTCCTATGTCTTTGTCCGGACGGAAGAGACCCGTCACTCGGAACTGTTCCGGGTATCCGGCATCGTCAACCTCGTTTACTGGCTCCGTAAACCCGCCGTGATCAAAGAAGAAGAGATCGACGCCATCCGGAAATTCACGATCCAGTACGCCAACGTCCAGCTGGAAAAGACCTCCGTAAATCTCGACGACAGGGTCCGCGTCATCAAAGGTCCGCTGATCACCCAGGAAGGTAACGTCATCGCGGTCAAAAGCAGGACCGTCAAGATCGCCCTCCCCTCCCTGGGCTATATCATGGTGGCGGAAGTGGAAAAACAGAACATCGAAGTCATCACCCCCTCCGGCGCTACCATCGCTTACGAAACCTTCCGCTAATCATCTAATCACCAAACCTCACGCAGAAATAGAACTACCATGAAAACAGCGTTGATCACCGGCATCACCGGTCAGGACGGCTCGTATCTTGCCGAACTCCTGCTCGATAAAGGATACATGGTCCATGGCGTCAAAAGAAGATCTTCCCTGATCAACACCGACCGCATCGACCATCTTTACCAGGACCCGCATGAACGGCACGTTCGGTTCCGGCTGCACTACGGCGACATGACGGACAGCACGAACCTGATCCGCATCATCCAGGAAACACAGCCCGACGAGATCTACAACCTGGCGGCAATGAGCCATGTGAAAGTGAGCTTCGACACGCCGGAATATACCGCCAACGCCGATGGCATCGGCACCCTCCGCCTCCTTGAAGCCATCCGCATCTTACGGCTCGA
>DASYZH010000034.1:0-15780 GCA_035946435.1 Puia sp.
TACCAAAGGACAAAAGGCAAAACACGCTAAGCCAAGGAAAGGCTTAGGTGTATTAATTAATAAGAGCCGTATGATGCGAGAGTATCACGTACGGATCTATAAGGGGCTCGGGGTGAGATTCCCCGGGCCTACTTGACAATAATTCGCTTAACTTAGATCGAACATATGAAAAAGCTTTCTTCCTACCTGCTCTCTTCCTTGCTGGCCATCGCTGCACAGGCACAGGGACCTCGTGTTACCGTCAAGGATGCCAAGGGATTGCCCTTTCTCAGTGAACATGACGGCCGCAGCTATCAATCCATTCGGTTCTCCCTGGAGAACGCGGGCGATTCGGTTCCGGTGACGGTGCAGATCAAGGGTACGCCCGATCTTGTAGTGGGTGTCGGCAGCGGCAGCCGGGATATAGAGGCGCTTGCGCCGGAGGTCAGGAAAGAGACGGAGGTAGGATATCGGTTGCTGGTCGACGGCAAGATCGTAGGATCGGGCAAGGTCGGGCTGCAGCCGGTGCGAAAGATGACCATTTATATCCTGCCGCATAGCCACAACGATATCGGTTATACGGAGATCCAGACCAATGTGGAGCGAAAGCAGATGAACAATCTGCTCACAGGGATCGACTATGCGGAAAAAACCAGGGACTATCCTGCCGGCGCCCGTTTTGTTTGGAATCTCGAGGGCATATACGCCGCCGATCTTTTTCTGCACCGGATGGATGCGCAGCAGCAACAGCGATTCATTGCGGCGGTGAAGGATGGCGGGGTGGCCCTGAACGGGATGTATGTGAATACGCTCACGGGGCTTTGCCGGCCCGAGGAGCTGTTGCAGCTTTTTCACCGGAGCAGGGAGGTGGCGGCCATGGCCGATACGACCGTCGATGCCGCGATGATCAGCGATGTACCGGGATATACCTGGGGGACGGTGACGGCGATGGCGCAGGCCGGTATCAAATACTTCAGCGTGGCGCCCAACTATTTCGACCGCATCGGGGATATCTTACAGCAATGGGAGGACAAGCCTTTTTACTGGGTCAGTCCCAGCGGCAAGGAGAAGGTACTGGTCTGGATCCCCTACAAGGGGTATGCGCTGTCGCATGGGATGCCCGAAGGGCTGACGAAGAAGTTTGTCGGCGACTATATCGCCGAGCTGAAACACAAGAACTTCAGCTACGATATCTCCTATATCCGGTGGAGCGGACATGGCGACAACGCCGTGCCGGACCCGTCGATCTGTGATTTCGTGAAGTACTGGAATACGAACTATACCTGGCCGAAGTTCATCATCTCCTCGACGAGTACCGCGTTCAGGGCCTTTGAAAAACGCTATGGCAGCGAGCTGCCGTTGGAAAAAGGCGACTGGACGGGCTATTGGGAGGACGGGGCCGCTTCGTCGGCGTTCGAGACGGCGGAGAACAGGGCTACGAGCTCGAGGATGAGCCAGGCCGAGGCGATGTGGGTCATGAAAGAGGTTGCGCGCGGCTCGTCCGCAAATTCGGGCGCGGCCTTTCCGGCAGATTCGGATCGCGAGGCCTGGAAGAATGTGATCCTTTATTCCGAGCACACCTGGGGCGCGGATGTGAGCGTCACCCGGCCGCTCAGCGATAAGACCATGGAGCAGTGGATCATCAAGAAATCCTATGCGACCCAGGCCGATAGCCTTTCGCTCGGGCTGGTGCATGGGGCGCTGGCTTCCGCCGATGGTTCGGCCGTCGAAAACGCCGTCGATGTCTATAATACGAATTCGTGGGCGAGGACGGGGCTGGTGCTGGTGCCGCGGGAGCTTTCGAAGGCGGGCGACGTGGTAAAGGACGCGAATGGCCATGTATTGGCCTCGCAGCGGCTGTCGACGGGTGAGCTGGCGTTTTTGGTGAGCGACGTGGCGCCGTATGCAGCGCGGCGTTTTTGGATCGCACCCGGAGCGGCAGGGTCGGGCACGGGCGCGGCTGGGGCGGCAGGCTCGGGCGGAGGGGTGCAGGTGGATAGCCATTCGCTGGACAATGGGATTCTGCACGTAGGTATCGATGGGACCACGGGCGTGATCAACAGCCTGAAACGCCAGGGGATCGACAATGAATTCGTCGATACTGATTCCAGCGGTGGGTTGAACGACTATCTATATTTACAAGGCAATAAACTAAGCGACCTCCGGCGCAACGGGCCGGTGAAGATCACCGTGAAGGAACAGGGGCCGGTGCTCGCGGAGCTGCGGATCGAGTCGCAAGCGCCCGGCGTAGCCAGCCTGGTCCGCGAGGTGCGGCTCGTCAAAGGGGCTGCTCATGTCGAGATCACCGATATCCTCGACAAGCTGCCGGCGGAGCTGGACCCGCATCCCGGCGATTATCCCTGGGCCAACCTTCATGGCAAGGAGAGTCTGAATATCGGCTTTCCCTTTCATGTAGGGGAGGGGCAGATGCGGCTGAATATTCCGATGGCCATTATGCAACCCGAGAAAGACCAGATCCCCGGCAGCTGTAAGAACTGGCTGGAAGTAGGGAACTGGGCCGATGTCTCCAATAAGGACTATGGCGTTACCTGGGTGACCCTGGATGCGCCGTTGGTCGA
This sequence comes from Puia sp., assembly GCA_035946435.1. GTDB lineage: Bacteria > Bacteroidota > Bacteroidia > Chitinophagales > Chitinophagaceae > Puia. The sequence continues at coordinate 2,559 of DASYZH010000034.1, forward strand.
GGTGGGGGGCATCACGGCGACCCTGCTGGGCGGGCAGAGTAATCCCGCGGTGTGGCGCAAGCACATCGAGCCGACGCAGAAGCTGTATTCCTGGGCGTTGAACAACCATTGGGAGACCAACTATCGCGCCTACCAGGTGGGCCTCATCACCTTCCGGTACGCCCTGCAGCCGCATGGCGTCTACGATCCTGTGACTTCGACGAAGCTGGCTACCGCGATGGCGCAGCCGCTGATCGTCGCACCGGCGAGCGGGACAGCCCCGGGGACATCGAAGCTGGAGCTTTCTTCGCAACGGCTGGTGGTACTCTCGCTCCGGCCAAGTCTCGACGGGAAGGCGTATATGGTCACGCTCTACAATCCGGGCGGACAGGCCGAAAGCACGGAGCTGCGCTGGGCCGGCGCGATGGGTGCGGCCTCGTACAGCAACACCGGCGAAGATCGGCTCGCCCCGGTGACGGGAGCGATCACGGTGGCGGCGCAGGATGTGGTGACGGTACGGGTCGAAAAATAAGGCTCATGGCTTGGGAGGCTTAAAATGTGCTACCTTCAGGGGTATGAAAACGATTATACTTTCCCTGTTGGTTTTCTACTCTTCATTTGCATTTTCCGAAGTCCGTCTACCAGCCGTCCTTTCCGATGGCATGGTCTTGCAACAGCGATCACACGCGCGGATCTGGGGTTGGTCCGATCCCACGGAGAAGATCTTTGTCACCACATCATGGGATGGTCATACGGATTCTACCCTTGGAACAAGGGATGGGAACTGGCAACTGGCTGTCGCCACCCCCGCCGCAGGCGGGCCTTACACGATCACGATCCGCGGGCATAACACCATCGAGCTGAAGAATGTCCTGGTCGGCGAGGTGTGGGTATGTTCGGGTCAGTCCAATATGGAGATGTGTGAGACCTGGGGATTGCCGGATGTCAAGGCCGAGCTTCCGACGTGTGCCAATGACCGCATCCGATTTTTCAATATACCCAAGACAACGGCGGGGCAGCCGCAGGATGATTGCAGGGCTTCCTGGGTCAGCTGTGACTCGAATACCTTGAAGCGATTCAGTGCCGCCGGCTATTTCTTTGGAAAGAAGCTGCAGGAACAGCTTGGTGTTCCCATCGGCTTGATCCAGGCGGCATGGGGCGGGACCGCGGCGGAGGTTTGGACACCTGGCTGTATCGTCGATTCCGACGCGGTATTGCGTGCTGCGAATGCTAAGCAAACGCCTGCGGCGTGGTGGCCCTATGAGCCGGGGTATTGCTACAATGGGATGATCGCGCCGCTGACAAAGTATGCCATTGCCGGGGTGATCTGGTATCAGGGGGAAAGCAATGCCAAGGCCGCGGGCAGCTATGCGCAGCTGCTGGATACGATGATCGGCAGCTGGCGGAAGGCATGGAACGACAACCTGCCGTTCTATTTTGTGCAGATCGCACCCTTTCATTATTCGGCGACCGAAGATGCCGCACTGCTGCGCGAGCAGCAGGACGAGGCGGCAAAGAAAGAAAACACGGGCATGGTCGTGATCAACGACCTGGTGACCGATACGATGAATATCCATCCCAAGGATAAACATGATGTGGGGTACCGGCTGGCTGCCTGGGCCCTGGCGCGAACCTATGGCCGGAGCGGGATCGACTATAAGAGCCCTTCCTTCAGGGAACTGGAGATCAAAGGGGAGAAGGCTATCGTGACGATCGATGATGCACCCGGTGGACTCGCGATGCGGGGTGCCGCCGCAACCGGAACAAGCGGCGCCACCGGCGCTACCGGCGTGCTTATTGCCGGCGCGGACAGGGTCTTTTATCCCGCCGAAGTGAAGGTCAAGGGCGACCGCCTGATCGTGTCTTCGCGCCAGGTCAGGCAGCCGGTGGCGGTGCGTTATAACTACAACAAGGCCGGACTGGCGACCATCATGGGTAAGGATGGACTGCCGCTGGCGCCGTTCCGGACGGATAGGTGGTAGGATCGGCGGCGTCGAATGGTTCCGACGGTGTCGTAAATCTACGATATCCGCTTCGGCTAATACGGCTCACTAAGCAATTGTGCCTAAACGGGGGTAAGTTAATCGATAAGTGGTTGAAATGCCCCGCTGCAATGTTTGGCGCGGGCAGGAATTCGCAGCATCTTTGTTCTGTCAAAAGCAAAACGTTCGTACCCTTGAAAGACGTACCCTTGAACTCAGTAATCCACTATCCGTAAAAAGCCGAATTTAAAGTCCTAACCCCGGCCCGTTTGCCGTCCTTGTGAAAACCATTCCAATTCTCTCTGAAAAACCTCTGATTAGCCTCGGAGGTTTTTTCGTTTAGCCCCGATCTCGCGAAATAAGCGTATTTTATAGGGACTAAAACCGTGGGAAATGCGCATCCTTCTATTTTAAACACCCATCGTTATGAAAAAGAACCTGGCGATCTATATAAAAATTATTCCGGTCCTATGCCTTGTCGTCCTGCTCGTCCGGTTGGTCGGCAACCTGCCCTGACAAAGCAAACCATTCAACCTTATAACTATGCTTCGAAATTACTTCAAGACGGCCTGGCGTAATCTATTAAAAAATAAAAGCTTAAGTGCGCTGCATATCGTCGGGCTCTCCCTGGGCATGAGCATTGTGCTTCTGATCGCGCTATGGGTGTTCAATGAGTATTCTTATGATCGTTTTTTGCCGGACTACCAGCAGGCCTACCAGGTGGAAATGAACATAAAGTTCCAGCAGGATGAAATGCGCACCCAGACTGACGTGAGCGTTGCCCTGGTCGATGTGTTGAAGAAGGACTTTCCGGAAATACAGTATGTTGCCGAGAGCGACGACATGAGCGATCATGGCCTGCAGGTGGGGGAAAAAAAGATATATAGCAAAGGGATGGCCGTAGGAGTCGATTTCCTGAAAATTCTGGAATATCCATTGCTGAAGGGCCGGGTCGAGGACATTTTTAAAGACCCTTTTTCCATCGTTCTTACTTGCTCGCTTGCCAGGACGTTGTTTGGCAACGAAGACCCTATAGGAAAGACGGTTAAGATCGATGCCGACAATAATGTGAAAGTCACCGGTGTAATGGAGGACATACCCGCAAACTCCACTTTACAGTTCAACTATTTGTTCCCGTTCAGCTTCCTGGAAAAGACGCAGGAATGGATGAAGACGGCGCGTACCGATTGGGGCAATAACTCTTACTCTATCTTTGTCAGACTGTATCCGTCGGCGGTGTATAGCCGGCTGGCCCCCAGGCTAAAGAATGTAGTCTATGACCATAGCCCGATCATGCGGAATATCAAGCCTGAGATCTTTCTACACCCGGTGAAATACTGGCATCTTTATTCCACTTTTCGGAACGGTCGGATCGCAGGCGGTTTTATCGATTATGTACGGATGTTTAGCATCATCGGCGTATTGGTCCTGATCATTGCCTGTATAAATTTTATCAACCTTTCGACCGCGCGTTCGGAAAAACGGGCGCGGGAGGTCGGAATAAGGAAGGTCATGGGGTCACAACGGCGCGAGCTCATTTTCCAGTTCCTTACGGAATCCATTCTGCTGACTTTCTTAGCCTTCGTACTCTCGATAGCGTTGGTCCAACTGGCGTTGCCCTCCTTCAATAACCTGACGAATAATTCGATCCGCATCCCTTATGGCAACCTCTTTTTTTGGAGCATAATGATCGCCTATGTGGTTCTTACCGGGATACTGGCGGGGATCAGACCCGCTTTTTATCTTTCGTCTTTCAATCCGGTGAAGGTCTTAAAGGGTAAGATGCTCATGGGAAAAGCAGCGACCCTTCCAAGGAAAGTCATGGTCGTATTGCAGTTCACCTGCTCCATTGGTCTCATCATCAGTACCTTGATCGTCTACCGGCAGATACAATACGCCAAAGCCAGGCCCATTGGGTATGATGTCAGCAGGGTAATGATGACGGATATGAATGGCGATCTCAACAATAACTATGACGCTTTGCGCAATGAGTTGATGGGGTCCGGTATGGTGGAGAATGTGACAAAAGCCTCCAGCAAGGTCACCGACCTTCGCGCTCATATGGTCCTTAAGGACTGGCCGGACAAGCCGGCCGGCGATGGAACCGTGAATATAGGAGTGGTTTTGGTGTCGGAAAATTATTTTACCGCGCTTGGTATGCAGTTGATAGAAGGCAATGGGTTTGGGTCCAGTTGGAAAGATGATACGGCGAAGGTCATCCTGAATGAAGCCGCTGTCAAACGAATAGGATTAAAGGACCCGATCAACCGGGTAATAACCTGGAACGGAACACCTACCCAGGTGCGCATAGTAGGCGTCGTCAAAAATGCATTGATGGAGTCCCCATTCAAGCCGGTGGGCCCGACGGTGTTCTATCACGCAGATTGGGGGAACGTAATCTTGTATCGGTTGAGGCAAAATGTGGATACGCGTGAGGCGATCGCCACCATAGAAAAGATATTCAATAAATACAATCCATCCTATCCATACAGTTATGTATTTGCCGATGATGAATACAACCATAAATTCACCCAGGAAGTGCTGGTGGGCAAGCTGGTCGGCGTCTTTGCGGGGCTGGCTATCTTTATTTCCTGTCTGGGGTTATTTGGCCTGGCAACCTATGTCGCCGAGCGTAGGGGGAAGGAGATCGGGGTCCGGAAAGTGCTGGGTGCCTCAGTGCTCCAGGTATGGGTGCTGCTGTCAAAGGAGTTCGTCTTGCTTACGTTTCTGAGCGCCGTCATTGCATCTCCCATTGCTTTTTATGTGCTCGGGAACTGGCTGCATAATTACGATTACCGGATCACCGTGGGGCCGGGCGTTTTTCTTTTCGCCGGCGCACTGGCGCTTCTTATAACTTTGTTCACGGTGAGCTACCAGGCCATTAAGGCCGCCGTGACCAGTCCCATCAAACGGTTGCGGGACGAGTAGCCTTTAGAATATTGTATTCAGGCGAACTTGTGGTGATGGCTAGTTTCATACCTCAGTAATCTAACCAATATATTCCGGGAAAAGGTCTTCCGAAATTGGAATTAGTAGTACCCGTATGCAGGTTTAGGGTTTCTGCGATTTGGTGCCCGGCCTGCCCACCGAAGCGTAACGCCATAGGTACAGGGATCGCCCAGGCGGGCGGCCCCGAAGTCATACGCATAAGCGATGTACCTGGTATGCGTCAGGTTGCGCGTCCAACCGTCGAGGGTGAAATCCTTGTAGCCGACGCCCACGCCGGCGTTGACCAGCTGGTAGGAAGACTGCTCCACCGTATTGCCGAGGTCGAAATACTGGCGGCCGAGGTAGGCCCATTCGAACCGGCCATGGAAACTAACGGTATTTACCGTGACTGTATACCGGAGGATCGCCGTGGACGTCATGTCGGGTGTAAAGACCTGCCGTTTTCCCTTGAGATCCACTGCCGCCCCGTTTTCCGAAAGATCGAGCCGGTCAAAGGTCGCGTGCGTGACCCCGATATTGTAAGTCAGCTGCAACCCGCGGGCCAGCAGCGCCGAGACGTCGCCATCGAACCCGCGGCTGGTTAGCCTCCCTGCGTTGCGGATGACGGTAACTCCCGCCGGGAGCTCCAGCGTCGGGACCTGCACGTCGTTCATCAGGCAATAGAAAACCGCGGCGTCCACGCTCACCCGTTGTTTCCAGAACGAGCCCTTCGCACCTAATTCCCAGTTGCTGCTGTATTCCGGTTTGTACGGGTACAGGGGCGGCTGCGTCGGATCGCCGCTGATGGCGGTCAGCCCGCCGGTGCGGTAGCCGCGTGCATAGCGGGCATAAATATTCGTGCGCCCAATGCGCTTGCCAAGGGCCGCCATCGGAGAAAACGCGCCATAGGATGCCCCGGCCGATGTGTCGGGTTGCATCACGAAACCGGTACCGCCGTCCGGCACATACATGCCGTTGACGCGTTCGTAGTTGTGCTCGTAGTCATAGCGCAAGCCCGCTGTGAGGCTCCAGCCGTGTGTGAAGGCCCGCGTTGCCTGTCCGTATACCGCGAGGCCCGCGCCATACTCGTTCGAGGTATTCAGGATGGTATAGTTGGTGTCCGGCGATCCCACCAGGGCGGCGTCGCGGCCAAAGTGCGTGCCTTGTTTATTGGGCACGTCGCGGTAAAAGCCATAGACGCCCGTGGTCCATGTCCAGGGTCCGCCGCCGGCATTTCCCAGACGCAGTTCCTCGGAAAGGTCCTGCACCTTGTTCCACGGCTTGCCATAGTTGTTGACGATGGATACGGCGTCCGCGGGAGAGAAATCCCCGTCGATGGGTTGCTGATAATAACGGTAATTGGAGGCGTAGGCCGTTTGTGTGCTAAAGGTCAAACCCCGGCCGGCATACTTAGCCACCAGCGAAGCGTTCACCGTATTGTCGACCATCAGCGTCGTCGCATTCTGGTCGACATGGTAGGGCGCGGCCAGGGCGAGCGCCGGCGTGGCATCCAGCGTAAAGGCGCCATGGTTGCGGTTCTCGAGGTGTTTGAAGTTGGCCTCGACCGACCATTTGGGGTTGATCAGCCAGCGTAGCGCATACGTTCCTCCGAAGCGGTGCTGCGCATCGAAGTTGCTGTGGTTATAGTCATTCGTGTAGTATCCGTTGCGGCCTTCGTACAACATGGCCGCGGACAGGTACAATTTGTTCGGTATGACCGGCGTCGACACGCCCGCGGTATAGCGTTGCAGGCCATAATTTCCGAAGCTTGCCTCGGCGAAGCCCCGGGCATAGGGAGACGGCGGCCGCGTCACGATATTGATCACCCCGCCCATGGCGTTGCGTCCATACAGGGTGCCCTGCGGCCCTTTGAGGACTTCGATCCGATCGATGTCGAACAGGTTGGGGATATACGTGTCGAGCGTCATCGCCCCGACGCCGTCGATATACGTGGTGACCGCGGGATCATAGCTGGTGGCGCCGGTGATGCCGCGGATCGTAATCGCATTCCGGCCATCTCCGGGGTTCGCGGCATAGAGGTTGGGCACCAGGGTCCGCAGGTCCTCGGCAGCCCACAGACGGGCGGCCTGAACGTCGGCGGCATTGAGCGTGGTGATACTTAAGGGAAGCTCACGTGCATCCTGCTCGCGTTTGTTGGCGATCACGACCACCTGGTCCAATTCTATAACCGATGGCTTGAGATCGACATCAGTCGCCGTAGTGATCACCGATGCGTAACCCGGTGCGCTAACATACAATGGGTAGCCGGTAACGGGCACAACGAATGCACCGGTACTGTCCGTTATCACTTCGATATCCGTATTCAGCACGCGCACGGTGGCGTGGTCGATGGCCTTGGCCCCGGAATGGACATGACCGACCGTTTGGGCCCTAACGGCGCCGCCCAGCAGGAGGGCGAACACCGGCAACAACAATCTCATCAATGCTTCTTTTTTTTGTCGGCCAAAGCTACTACGTATTGAATGATCCTGTGGAGATCATCTTTGTTAATGTCGGGATGCGCCGGCATGGCCACGTCGCCCCATACCCCGCTGCCGCCCCGGATCACTTTCTGGGACAAATAGGATTCCACGCCGGTATGACCCTGGTACTTTTCAGCGACCATTTCAAAGGAAGGACCGATCGACTTGGTGGATTCCTGGTGACAGCTTTTGCAGTCCATGCTCTTGACGAGGGCCCGCCCGGTCGCGATAACCGGCGAGCTGGCCATGGTGGCCGTATCCGTCGCGGTGACGGCCGTGAAGTCGACGTTGGGGTTGTAATCGATCCGGTAAAGCCCCGCGTCGGGGTTCTTTTTAAACCATGCCGAACCGTAGTCCAGCATATAGAACCGACCGTCGGGCCCAAGTTCCAGGTCGATGGTGTTGTGCATTTGCATGTGCGGCATGAACGGCTCCATTTCCTCCAGGTCGCCGTTCTTATCGAGCGTTACGGCCTTCATCCAACCCCTGATCCATTCGTAGATGAAGAGTTTTCCGTCATAGTAATCGGGGTAGCGCGTGTCTTTGGGGTAGTCGTTGACATGGTACACAGGGCCCGCCATTGCAGTCCGGCCGCCGTTACCTACTTCGGGGAACTCGGGTGAATTGCCGTAAGGATACCAGATAAAGGCTGGCTGGGCCGGGGGCAGGTCCTGTATGCCCGTGTTATTGGGTGACGTGTTGCGCGGATGCGCCGGGTCGAAGGCCGGGCCATGCGTTCCGTTGATATAGTCGTAGGAGTGGTAGGCGAAATTGTTTCCGGCAAAGAACGGCCAGCCGAAGTTCCCCGCCTTCCGGGCCTGGTTCACCTCGTCATAGCCCCGCGGTCCGCGCGTATCCAGGCTGTCGCTTCCCGCATCCGGTCCAACTTCACCCCAGTAGAGCCAGCCATTGGCCTGGTCCACCGAGATGCGATACGGGTTGCGGTTCCCCATCACGTAGATCTCCGGCCGCGTCCCCGGCGTCCCCGGTGGGAAGAGGTTACCAGCCGGTATGGAATACGAACCGTCCTTTTGGACACGGATACGCAGGATCTTTCCCCGCAGGTCGTTGGCGTTCCCCGCCGAGCGTTCGGCATCGTATTGCTCGTGTCCGGGCGCCTGGTTGAGCGGCGCGAAACTGTTGCTGACATACTTCTGGTGCGGCTCGTCGAACGGTGTGGAGTTGTCGCCCGTGGAGACGAACAGCAAGCCGTCATGGCTGAACGCGATCGACCCGCCCGTATGGCAACAGATGTCGCGGGTGGTATGCACCGTGAGGATGACCTTTTCGGTGGCGACGTCGAGCGTATCGTTCACGAACGTGAACCGCGACAGCCGGTTCATCGGGCTGTCCGGGGCGCTATAGTAAATATAAACCCAATGGTTGAGGTTGAAGTCCGGGTCTTTGGACAAACCCAGCACTCCTTCTTCGACGTTTACGCCCGGTTTTTTGGTATGAAAATAGGCGCGCAGGAATCCGGCTTGTTTGAGCGTGTGCGTCGCATTCTTGTAGAGCATGATCGTGCCCCTGCGCTCGATCACCAGGATGTCCAGGTTTGGAAGGATCGTCATCTCGGTGGGTTCGAAGAATTGCCCCAGCGCCAGCGGCACGCGCGTGAAGTGCGCTTCCAGCGGCGGGTATTGCGTGGGCACGTGGCTGTAGTCCAGAGTGCCCACGGCATCGGATACCTGCGCAAGCCCTTTCCTGAGGCCCGCCTCGGTCGCCGTATCGGTGTTGAAAACACGGTCGCCATAGGGATGGTCCCCCGCTATCAGGCGTTTGTACCAGCCCCAGTCGTAGTCCATTACGCCATTCCGGCCGACCCTCAGGAGGCCGCCGCCCGCTTCCAGGTAACGACGCAGCGCCACCCGGCTCATGAACGGCAGGTCGTCTCCGTCCAGGTCGAGGAGCGCCACCGCGGTGTACCGTTGGAGGTTACTGTCGTTGAATTTAGCGGGATCGGTCGTGGTGTCGCTCACCGCGCCTTGTTTGAGGACATTCAGCAATAGCGTACTGTCGGGATGGGCGCCTTTTTCCGCGTATACCAGGACGTGCGGCGTTCTGTTTTGATGACAAGCGGTAAGCATTACAAGGACCATCGCCAGGAGAGGGTTGTATCGGGTCATGGTCCAAGGTAGGGAAATTTATCGGAGGCTAGTGCGCAAACGATTGTATTTTCAGCTGTCTGAGATGTTTGTTGATCCCGGCTAATGGTTCACTATGCGCTTGCTTGTTTTTGGTGCGAAAAATCCTAAATTGTAAGATATGAAGAGACGTAAATTCCTGCAATCGAGCGGGCTGCTGGCTTCGGCAGGATTTTTTACTTTCAGGTTTCCGTTGATAGCGGGACCTTTTACCGGCGAGGATTTTATGCACCCGTACTTTCCACGGGACAAGAAATTGGATTCCCGCTGGGTCCGGTCATTATTTGAACGAGGGACGCCGACAATCTATGCGAAGACAAGGAATGAGCTGCGCTTTATCGGGATGCCTGTCGGCGGTATTTGCAGTGGCTGTGTATATGCCGGCGGCGACGGGCGATTGTGGCTGTGGGATATTTTCAACCAGAACCAGCTTGGCGCGGTGACCAAAGTGTTACCGGTCCCACTGGAAAGTTTCCGTTTAAAGGAGATCAATAACGTCGAAGGAACACTATATCTTGAACCGCTGTTTGAAGTAAGTCCATTACAGCAAGGCTTTGCGCTGTCGATCAGCCAAAATGGGACCACAACGGTCAAGCGCCTGCAACAGGACGATTGGGATGAGGTCACTTTCGAGGCCACTTATCCGGTTGCCACGGTGCGTTATTCGGATAAGAAAATGGCCCTCGAGGTTTCCGTCGACCTGTTTTCTCCTTTTATTCCCGGGAATGCACGGGACAGTGGGATGCCGGCTACCATCCAGGCCATTACAATGAAAAATGCTTCTGCCGCCAGCCCGATATCGGTCGACATACTCGGCTGGCTGGAGAATAAGATGCTGTGGGCAACAGAAAAGAAGAATGCCTCGGGGATTACCCGAGTCAATGATATAGCTCAAAACGGATCGTTCAAAGGAATTAGTGCGGGCTGTAAGCTCACCGACAAGGAGCTGGAAAAGGCGGCTGATTTTGGGGATATGTGTCTGGCCAGCACGGACAAGAATGCTCTTTACATGACGGACATAGCAAACTGCTCCGATAAGCGCGCCGCTGTCATCCGCGATCTCGTAAAGGAGTCGAATGGTTTCCCTGTGGCGGGCGTCGCCGTCCGTCGCCGGCTAAAGCCGGGGGAGGAAGTTAGAGCCGACTTTATCATATCCTGGTATACGCCGAATATTTCCTTTGATAATCGGGGCAAGGAAGTGACGGCGCAAAACGCCGGCACGCATTATTATACGACTCATTTTGGCAACGCCGCGGCTGTGGCGGCTTATATCGCTGACAATTACGACTATTTAAAACAGCAGACCTTTTTATGGAAGCGGACTTGGTACGACAGTACCCTGCCGTGGTGGTTCCTGGAAAGGACGTTTGCCAACATTTCTGCGATAGCCACCACCAGTACGCACCGGTTTCAATCTGGAAGGTATTATGCCTGGGAAGGCGTGGGCTGTTGCCATGGGAATTGCACCCACGTATATCAATATGCGCACACGGTGTCCAGGATCTTTCCCGAATTGGAAAGGGATACACGGGAAAGGGTAGATCTTGGTCCCGACATCGGATTTGACGAGGCCACCGGGATGATCCGCATCCGGGGTGAGAAGACGGGTCCCTCTATCGACGGACAAGCGGGCACCGTACTACGCATTTATCGGGAGCATCAAATGAGTCCGGATAACCAGTTTTTACAAAGGAACTGGCACAAGATCAAAAAGGCGGTCGTATTCATCATGGAGCAAGATAAGAATCACGACGGCATGGAAGATACGCCCATGGAGAATACGCTGGATGCCCTTTGGCACGGGGAGATATCCTGGATCGTCGGCCTGTGTATCGCCGGGGTGCGCGCCGGACAGGCGATGGCCGAAGAAATGAACGATGTGGAGTTTGCCGGGCGCTGCAGGAGTTATGTCGAGATGGGCAGCAAGAACATGGAATCGGAGCTTTTTAACGGCGAATATTTTATTCACCGGGCGGACCCTGCAGTCGGGAAAAAGGAGATCGGCTCCTTTAACACCTGTCATATCGACCAGGTGTACGGCCAAAGTTGGGCGTGGCAGGTCAACCTGGGGCGGATCCTGAGTAAGGAGAAGACCATGAGCGCATTGAATGCGTTATGGAAATACAACTATATGCCGGATGTAGGGCCTTATATCAAGACGCACCCGGGGGGCAGGTTTTATGCGCTGGCGGGAGAAGGTGGTATGATTATGAACACCAATCCGTCCAATGAGGAGAACCCGTATGGGGATGCCAAGGCCTGGCAGATAGGTTATTTTAGCGAATGTATGAGCGGATTTGAGCACCAGGTGGCGTCACATATGATGGCGGAGGGTATGGTCGAGGAATCGATGGTCCTCACCAGATCCATTCATGACCGGTATCACGCGCACAAACGCAATCCATTTAACGAGATCGAATGCAGCGATCACTACGGCCGGGCGATGGCTAGCTACGGGACATTCGTCAACGCTTGCGGCTTTACCTATCATGGTCCAAAAGGGCATATCGGGTTTGCGCCGAAGATCGCTCCGGAAAATTTTAAGGCCCCCTATACGGCGGCGGAAGGCTGGGGCAGCTACAGTCAGCAGCGGGATGGAAATTCGTTTGCCGGACAACTGGCCGTTTTACACGGCATGTTGATGCTGAAAGCGTTTACGGTTGAGCTGGATAAAGGTCATAAAGCAGCTGCCGTCGATGTAAAACTAGGTCAAAGCACCATTGCCTGCGGCTTTTCGCTCACTGATTCCCGTTGCGAGATCAGTTTTAATAATCCTGCGACAATCAACCGGGGTGAGGTCTTATCAATAAAAATTAGTTGATCCATGGACAAGGTCAAGCTATTCTTTGTTGGAGGTTTCCTTGGCAGCGGAAAGACCACAGCGATAGTACAGGCTGCCCGGCATCTGCTGGAGCAGGGGCAAAAAGTGGGCGTGATCACCAACGACCAGGGAGCCCAGCAGGTGGATACGCAATTTATCAAAGCCCACCGTATCCCCTCGGGAGAGGTGACAAATGGTTGCTTTTGCTGTCGGTACGACGAGCTGGAAAAGAATATGGAGTCCTTGCAGAAGTTGGAACAGACGGAGGTCATTTTTGCGGAGTCGGTGGGCACTTGCACCGATCTGGCGGCGACAGTAGTAAATCCCGTTTTGAGTTTTAATCCCGGACGATATGACATCGTATTGTCCATTTATGCCGATATACGACTGCTGGTTAAATTTTTACAAGACGGAAGATCCGTTTTTTATGACAATGTGAGCTATATCTACGAAAAGCAACTGAGAGAAGCCGATATCATCGTTGCCAATAAGGTCGATCTGTTGAGTGAGAAGCAGCTGGACATGGCCAGGAAATTGATAAGATCGGCATATAGAGGCAAATTAGTCCTTTTTCAGAATTCCCTGTTGGAAGATAGCGTTCAGCGATGGCTGGCAGCATGCTTTATTATCAACAACTCGTCGTTGCGGCCATCACTCGAGATCGATTATGCTATTTATGGAGCAGGCGAAGCCGAACTCGCCTGGCTGGATGAAGAAATAGGTATTGTTGCCGACGATAATAGCGCAGCAACAGCGGCACAAATCTTATGTCGGAAGCTCTATGATAAAATAATCGGGGGTGGCCACCTTATCGGTCATTTGAAATTCCTGGTAGATGATGGAGAAAAACAAAAAAAGATCAGCTTTACCTCGTTGCCCGCAATC
>DASYZH010000035.1:0-43329 GCA_035946435.1 Puia sp.
CTATCTGGGACTTTGCCTGTATACGCTCGGGCTGGTTCTCTTTGCTTTTGCGTCGCAGAGCTGGATGATGTTCGTTTTCCTCGTGCCCTATTGCATGGGCGGTATCGCCGGTCCCAGCCTGCAGGCGGTGATCTCGAAACATATAGGCCCGACCCAGCAAGGTGAATTGCAGGGGGCGCTCACGGGGTTGATGAGTGTTACGACGATCATCGGTCCGCTTATCATGAACAGTACCTTCGCTTATTTTACTTCCAGCAAAGCACCCTTTTATTTTCCGGGTATCCACTTCCTGATCGGCGCCGCCTGCATGTTGATGAGCACCTTGATCGCCGTCAACGTACTCAGCCGGGAAAGACGGCAGGCGTTGACCTAGGACCGGCCGCTGGCTTTGCTGCGCGATTGGCTAGCTCCTGCCTTCCTGCGCGGCGGGCTAACTCCTGCCGCGTTTCCGCAGATAATAATGCCAGAAGAAATAGGTCGCGAGCGATCTGAGCGGCCGCCATTCCTCCGCCAGCCCGAGTATCTCATCCTGTGTCCGGGCGTCGGTGAGCTCTCTCGCGCTGGATACTACGGCGATGTCGCCGATGGGGAAGATGTCTTTCGACTGGAGGCAGAACATCAGATAGATGTCCGTGGTCCAATGGCCGATGCCTTTGATGGCCGTGAGGATGGTGCGAACTTCCGGTTCGGGGAGGCCGGCCAGACTTTCCAGATCGAGGCTGCCGGTAGAGATCGCCGACGAGAGCTCGCGCAGGTATTTGGCTTTCTGTCTGCTGATCTGGCAGGTGCGCATCTCTTCATCGGTGAGCTTTAAAATATGTGCCGGCGAGAATTCCGGCACATACGTATTGAGCTTTTGAAAATGAGCATTCGCCGAGGCCAGGCTGACCTGCTGTTCCAGGATGATCTTCGAGAGGCTGATGAAACCGGGCTCGCGGGCCCAATCCGGCGGCGGGCCGTATTGCTTGTGAATGGCCGCGAAGAGCTTGTCCTTTTTCAGGAGCTTTTTCAAGTCTTTTTCGTTGACGATCCGGGAGTCGTTCATGCCGGTAAAAGTACGAAGGAAAGATTTTCATAAACTTTGTTGAATAAGAATGGGCCCATGCTGACGCGTTTGACGCCTAGCTCCCGGAGGATGTCGAGGTCTGGCAGACCGGGGACCTGCATCACGTTCAGGGGGAGCTTGGTGGCCTGCACCACGGCTGCAATATCTTCTTCTTCGCTGATACAAGGCAGGAAGAGCCCATCGGCGCCGCTGTCCGCATAGAGCCTGGCCCTTTGCCCGGTTTCCTTTTGTTTGTTGGGGACATCGAGGAGATAGGTGTCGCACCGGACATTGATAAAGAGATCGAGGTTGTCGTGGCCGAGGCGGTTTTTAATTGCTTCGAGGGTTTTGGCGAAGGTCAATGCATTTTGCAGGGATCGCGTTCCATGCGTGATGATCGAATCTTCCAGGTTGATGCCGACGACGCCAAGGTTGATCAATTCCAGGATGTTGGTGTAGATATCTTCCGCGCAGGAGGCATAGCCCATTTCGAGGTCCACCGAAAGGGGGATCTGGACCGTTGCCAGGATGCGTTTGATCACGAAGAGATAGGTGTTGAAGGGCATCTGTTCGCCGTCTTCGTAACCCAGACTTTCGGCGACGGCCGCGCTGGAGGTGGCGATGGCCGGGAAGTCCTTTTGCTGGAAGAACAGAGCGCTTTTGGCGTTCCACACATTGGGCAGGACAAAGATGTTCGCCGTGTGATGCAAGTTGTCGAACTGCTCGAATTTGCTTGTCATATTTTTTTCTGCAAAGCTATGGTCGCCGCGGAGCTCGGGATTGTATAGATCGGAACTAGCTTGCGAGTGCGCCGGTGAGGGAGGAGGTTTCGAGTGAGTAACCGCTGGGTGTAAGGCCGGTGAAGGATTTGAACTCGCGGATGAAATGCGACTGGTCGAAATAACCACAGTCATACGCAATCGAAGTCAGGGGAGACTCATTTTTTGTGATGAGATGGAGACTGTGCTGGAACCGGTGGATCTTGCTGTAGAGTTTTGGCGTGAGGCCCGTGTGTTGCAGAAAGAGTTTTTGCAGATAGCGGGAGGAGATGCCGTAACGTGTGGCGATGGTATCGATGTTCTCTGCGACCTCCTGGCGGCGGAGCTCGCGCATGATGTCGTGGACGATGCTTAGCTGGCCAGGTTTGATCTTGCTTTTTTCGAGCTTGTTCAACAGAAAGGTTTCGATGAGGGTGATCCGTTCGGGTTGTGTCCCGGCGCCGAGGAGCTGCTGGTGGAGGGTGGCGGCTGGTTTGCCTGCGATGTCGCAATAATCGACCACCCGATTGTTGAATTCATCCGCTTTTTCGTCGAGGAAGAGAGCGGCGCCATGGGGGAGGAACCGGATGCCCATCATTGTATTCTGGCCCAGCGAGCGGATGGGTAGGGGTTGAGTGATCTGGCCCCAGAGTTCGACGGGCGGGGTGGTTTGGTAGTCTTTTTCTCCTGCGGTGGCGGTTCCTGCGGCGGCGGTTCCTGCGGTGGCGGGAGTTTCGGCGGCGGTTTGCCAGTGGCCGGAGCCGAGGTTGAAGATGATCTCCATGGAGCCGCTGGGGAAGACGGTGTCTTCGAATGCCACTGCCGAGCTGGACTCGTAGTAATAGTAGCATTTGATGTAATGCCTCAGCCGGCTGTCCGGGATGATCTCCTGGTAATGCATGATAATTTAAAGGTACGTAAGGTGTGTCGCCCGGAATTGTACAAAACGGAATATATTTAGGCCATGGCGAAGACATTCCCGGTGTATGCTATCCATAATATCGACAACGACAGTGCTCGCAGGGGCCTGTTGATCAGCGAGTTCGGAGCCTATGTCGACAAGCATTACCAGCAACTGCATACTGCTCACCGGCACTCCTTCTACCACCTGGTGTTGTTTACCCGCGGCGGAGGTACGCATACCATCGACTTCGTAACCTATCCGGTGGAGCCAGGACAGATCTATTTTATGATCCCAGGGCAGGTCCACAGCTGGCATTTCGAGGGGGAGGTGGATGGGTATATCGTCCATTTCAACGGGGAGCTGTTCACCTCTTTTCTCGAGGACGGCGGGTACCTGGAGCGCTTTCATTTCTTTGCCGGGAATAGCGAGGAGGGGGTCTGCACGCTTTCTGCTGCGGCTTTGCCTGGCGTTGTAGCGCTTTTTGAATCGATGCTCGCGGAGCTGGCGGGGCATTTCGATATGCAGCTCGACATGATCCGCATCCGGCTGCTGGAGCTTTTTATCGTGGTCGAGCGGAACGACACACGGAAGAAGGGCGACAACAATCTGCCGCCGCAGAAGCTGGCGTTGGTGCGGGCTTTTAAGCAAATTATCGACAAACGGTTCCGGGAGCTCAAATTACCAAAAGAGTATGCGGAGCAATTGCATGTGACGCCGAACTATCTGAATGCGGTGTGCCATGAGCTGGTGGGCAAGACGGCGGGCGACCTGATCCGTGACCGGGTGGTGCTCGAGGCGAAGCGGTTGCTGGTGAATGCGGATCTTTCGATCACGCAGATCGCGTATGAGCTCAATTTTGCCGATGGGTCCTATTTTACGAAGTTCTTCCGCAAGTATGCGGGCGTGACGCCGGAGGAGTTCAGGAAGGGGTGAAGGGGTTGCGGGCTTTTTTTATGCCTTTTGAGATCAATTAAGCTTTAATTATAAAGGCTGTTAAGGCAGCGACGTTTTATTTGTGATAGCTAAAAAATTTGCGGCTATCATGAAAATTCTGTTCTTACTTGCCCTGGCCGGCAGCGGGCTGCGGGGCCCGGGTCCGGGCACGGCGGGTCCGGCCTCTTTTGTCAATCCTTTTATTGGGACGGATCACTCGGGCAATACGTATCCGGGGGCGGTGGCCCCTTTTGGGTCGGTCCAGATGACGCCGAATTGGGCGGGTAACGGCTATTATTACAGGAATAAGCGGATGCACGGCTTTGTCGTCAACCACATGAGCGGTGACGGCGGCTCCAACGAAGGACAGGTATTGATGACGGCCACTACAGGGCCGGTAAAGGTCGACAGGGCAAGCACGGATTATTCGTTCGACCATCAGCACGAAGCTGCTTCTGCCGGCTATTACGAAGTGCTGATGCAGCCCTGGGATATCAAGGCGGAGCTGACGGCCACGGTGCACTGCGGTTTTGTAAAATATACTTTTCCTGCGGGTAAACAGGCGAATATCCTGCTTCCCCTGAGCTATGTCAATAATGCGATTCTTTCCAGCCACGTTCATTATGTGGACAACGCGACGGTGGAAGGAGATGTCGATGCGACATCATTTAATGGCAAGCACCTGGGCATCACCGTGTATTTTGTCATGAAGTTTAGCCAGCCCTTTGAAAAACATGGTACCTGGACAAATGACGCCATCACCGAAGGGGGAGACTCGGCCACCCAGGATGACCCGAAGACGGTGATCGGTTTTTATGGCAGCTACCCCGCCGCGGCCAAATCCCGGGAAGTGGATGTCCGGATCGGCGTTTCCTATACCGATCTTGCAGGCGCCCGCGCCAATCTCCGGGCGGAGATGCCGGAGAATAATTTCGAGTATTACCACCGGCAGACCGTAGATGCCTGGAATAAGGCGCTAGGCGCCATCGAGGTGAAAGGCGGAACGACGGAACACAACCGGGTTTTTTATACCGCCCTTTATCACTGTCTCCTGGCGCCGCAGATCTTTGACGATGTGGATGGCCGTTATCGGGGGTTTGACGACAAGATCCATCATGTTCCCGAGGGCCACCAACATTTTTATACCACCTTTTCCGGCTGGGACATTTATCGGACGGAGATGCCTCTGCTGGCGCTGATCGATCCGGCCCGCGTGGAGGACATGGCGCAATCGCTGGTGGAGGAATATAAGCAGATCGGCTACATAGACCGCTGGTCGCAACGCAACCGGCCGACGGCGTGCATGAGTGGCGACCCGAACACGATCGTGCTGGCGAATATCTGGAATGCCGGCTTGCATCATTTCGATATCAATACCGCCTATGAGGCGATGTTCAAGCAAGCCCAGGCGGGTAATATCCACGGCTATCTGGGGGATTACGAACTGTACGACGAGGAAGAGAACGGGATCACCATCAACCCCGACGCCGCCGTGGCCACTGCCCTCGAACACGAGTTGGCTTTTGCCGCTTTGGGCAACCTGGCCAGATCGTTGGGTAAAGATGGGGATGCCACCTATCTTTTCGGTAGGTCGCTTCAGTACCGGGAGATGTACAACCCGGCCACGGGGTTTTTGCAGCGCCGCGACCGGGACGGCCGATGGGATGCCGGTTTTGGCGGCTATACAGAAGGCAATAAATGGATCTACCTGTGGTTCGTTCCGCATGACGTGCAGGGGTTGGTGGATCTCATAGGCGGGGACACGATCTTTGAGCGGCGGTTGGACAAATTCTTCAGGGATAAATATTATGATCCGACCAACGAGCCGGATCTGCAGGCGCCTTTTCTTTATGATTATATCGATCGTCCCTGGAAAGCCCAGCATATCGTGGCGGAGACGGCCGATTCGGCGTTTACAGATGCGCCCGGCGGTTTGGCCGGCGGTGGGAATGACGATCTGGGTACCATGTCCGCCTGGTATGTGCTGACCCAAATGGGCATCTACCCCGTGGACCCGGGCATCCCCGATTTCGAGGTTTGTACACCCCGATTCCTGCAGATCATCCTTCATCTGAATGCACCGTATGCCGGCCGGCAATTTACCATCAACGCGCCCGATGCGGCCCCGCAAAATGAGTACATCCAATCGGCCGTTCTGAATGGCCGGGCGTTGACGCGGTCCTGGTTTCATGAGGCCGATATCACCGGTGGCGGTGTTTGGTCGGTACGGCTCGGCGCCGAACCCAATGGTGCATGGGCGGCATTGCCCAAGGACCGGCCGTATTCGCTGTCGACCGGTTATAATCATTTCCCGGCGGATCCCATTATACATGTTCTTGTGCCCACTTCGCGGGACACCCCGCAGGTCTGGCGGTACACTGTGCAGGACCCGGGCGCGGGCTGGTTTCAAAGCGACTTCAACGATCTCGGCTGGAGCGAGGGGCAGGCCAGTTTTGGCGCGAGGGATTGGCGGGTCAAATATGCCCGAACCCCCTGGAACACCGAAGATATCTGGATGCGCCGTAGCTTTACGCTTACTACCGTTCACGGTCAGCCGGCCGTCTCCATGTGCCATGATGAAGATGCGGAAGTATATATAAACGGGGTGCTGGCACTCACCGCCCCTGGCTATTCGGATAGCTATGCGACTTTCCCCATTTCGCCGGAAAGCGCGGCCACGTTGCATCCCGGAAAAAATATCCTGGCGATGCATGTGCACCACGAGGATTTTGAAGCGCACTTCGCCGATGCGGGGTTGGTGGAGGTTTATTGATGGATATTGAGCGCTACCTGAAACTCATCAAGCCGGACTACATTGACTTTTGGAAAAGGAATTGAAGCAAGGACGGCAAAATGTTTGTCGTGGGTTATAAGATAATCGGCGCCGGCCGTGACATAACAGTCTACGAACTTGTTGTCGTCCGGATCCCGGATGAGGTTCCAGCGATAATATACCCGGGCATAGAACACATTGGGTAGCTCTTTGAGCGCAGCCAGAAAATTGGCGGCTGCGGACTCAGAATACTTCCACTTCAAGACTTCCTCGTATTCCAATAGAATATCCTCGTTAACAAATAATTCAATACGTTGATAGATCAAAAACTCAATGAGCCAATGATGTTTCGATTTCGAAGATAACGAAGCGACAAGAACGTTGGTGTCAATGATTGTCTTTATCGCCATAAGGGGCTTCGGGCTCGTTTAGCCATTGATCCATGGTGTCGTTCGTATAGCCTTTTTCATCCCAGACTTTATCGGCGTCACCAATGGCTTTAAAGGCGAAGTACCTGGCAAGATATTGTTTGATGTGCAGGAGGTCAGCCTCTGAGATATCAGAAGAATAGAGCTTGAGGAGCTCTTGCTGAATATTGCTTAAAGGGCGGCCGGCTGACATCTTTTGAGTGATTTTATCTTGGGTAAAGTTACACGAAAAAAATGTTTTTTGGGGGTGAAAATTTAGTTGGTTGGGTTTCAGGGGCTTCGAAATGTTAACTTTTTCCTATGAGGATACCGGCGAGGAAGACGATGACGCCGCCGATGATGATCTGGACGGCGGCTTTGCCGAGCGGGGTCTCCATGTAACGGTGGCGGACCCAGGCGATGACGAAGAGCTCGACGATGACGATCGCGATGGCTACCGTCATAGCGATATGGAAGGCGGGGATGAGAAAGGGAAGGGCGTGACCCGCGGCACCCACGAAGGTCATGGCTCCGCACACGCCGCCGCGGAGGATGGGGTTGCCGCGACCGCTGAGCTTGCCGTCGTCGGAGAGAGCTTCCGAGAATGCCATGCTGATACCCGCACCGACAGCCGTAGCCATGCCGACGATAAAAGCCGTGTGGCTGTTTCGGGTTGAAAGTGCTGCGGCAAAAAGCGGGGCGAGCGAAGACACCGAGCCATCCATGAGCCCGGCGAGTCCGGGTTGGATCACTTCCAGGATGAAGGCTCGTTTGGGGTCAGCGGCGGCCAGGGTTGTCGCAGCGTCATGATTCTCGGGAGTGCTGGTCGAGCTGGTCGTGCTAGTGGTGGAATCCATGGCGTTCTTTTTTTGTGAAGATACATAAAAGGCGAGCCGGGAAACCCGGCTCGCGCAGATCGTGGCCGGCCTGGGAAAAGAGGCGGGAGCCGCCGGATGAAAGCGTAAATATGTATCAATGTTCCCGACTTCCGTATAAATGGGGCGGAAACCGGCGATCTAACTTTGTCTCAACAAAAACGAATGACAATGGCAAAGACGATCTTTATTACCGGGGCCTCGCGCGGTTTCGGTAGATTATGGGCAGAGGCTCTTTTGGAACGGGGCGATAAGGTGGTAGCAACGGCTCGCGACACCCGCTCGCTGGATGACCTGGTACGCAAATACGGGAAGAATATCCTGCCGCTACAGCTGGATGTTACCGATCGCGCCGCTGATCTTGCGGCTGTGCGGAAGGCGAAAGAACATTTTGGAAGCATCGACGTCCTGATCAATAACGCGGGTTATGGCTTGTTTGGCACGGTCGAAGAGACCAGCGAAAAAGAAGCCCGGGAACAAATGGAAACCAACTTCTTCGGATTATTGTGGCTGTCACAGGCGGTATTGCCCGTGATGCGGGAACAGGGCCATGGGCATATCATTCAGCTCTCGAGCCTGGTGGGCCTTATAGCCTTTCCGGTGCTGGGGGTATACAATGCTTCCAAGTTCGCGGTCGAAGGGTTGAGCGAGACGCTGGCTGCCGAGGTAAAAGGCTTTGGTATCCATGTTACCCTGGTCGAACCCAACGCTTTTTCAACGGACTGGGCCGGGGCATCTTCCGCCCACACAGCGGCGATGCCGGAGTATGAGCCGGTACGTACCGCCTTTAACAATGGGCTCACGGAGGAATTTTTCGGGGTGCCGGCGGCGACTACAACGGCGGTGCTGAAGTTGATCGACAGTGCGAACCCGCCTCTGCGGTTGTTGTTGGGCAAATTCGCTTATCCTTTGGTTAAGCAGGCGTATGAGGGCCGCTATGCCGAGTGGACCAGCTGGAATGATGTATCCGCCGCGGCACACGGTAAATGATATGCCCGCGTCCCGCGTCTTTAATTTTGTAATTTTGTGATCATGCAGCATTTTAAGAGTCTGGCCGAGATCCACCGGTTTAACGGTTTTCCGGCGCCTGAAAACCCACTGTTCAGCGCTTACCGATGCGGCAAGACCTGCTCGTTCGGTGACAGGGAATTCACCTCCGATTTTTATATGATCGGGTTCAAGAAACTCAAGTCGGGCGTGATCCTCTATGGACGCACTAAGTTCGACTCGGGGAACGGCAGCATGATCTTCATCAAGCCGCGGCAGATCGTGGAGTTCAAAAGCGTGGAATACGATGAGGATGCTTTCATCCTTTTTGTTCACGAAGATTTTTTGAATGCCCACCCGCTGCATAGCGAGATCGCCAAATATGCCTTTTTTGATTATGAGGTAAACGAGGCATTGCATCTTTCACCGCGTGAAGAACAGATCATGTGGGATCTGTTCTTCAAAATCGAAGGCGAATACCACGATAATACCGACGAATACAGTAAGGATATCATCCTTACCCATCTCAGCTCGATGTTGAAGTATTCACAGCGGTTCTATAAACGTCAATTCATTAACCGCGCGGAACTTAGCGGCAAGACGGTATCGAAATTCAATGAGGCTTTGGCTGCTTATTTCGACGATGGGTTGTCGGAGGGTTTGCCTACGGTGGGCGCGCTGGCTTCGCAGCTCAACCTGTCACCCCGCTATCTCAGCGATCTGCTGAAACAGGAAACGGGAAAGACGGCTATCGAGCTGATACACATTTACCTGATCAACGAAGCCAAGGACCGACTGATAGCCGACGATCAGAGTGTTTCGGAGATCGCCTATGACCTGGGTTTCGAGAATCTCCCCTACTTTTCCCGGCTATTCAAGAAAGAGACCGGTCTGAGCCCGAACCAATTCAAGAAACGGCAGCTGAACTAGGGGGCAAAGAAGAAGGAGGCCCATGTTTCTCCTTGTGTTTGTACGCCGAAGAATGCTACCTGCCTGCCTGGTGTGTCATAATATAGAAACCAGGCCTCCTCTTCAAAAATCTTTTGTGGTCCAAAACTATAGATTCGGGGTGCTTGCGGCAATCGCTTTTGGGCCAAGCCGGCGAATGACTCGGTTAACGGCGGGTTTTTGGCGGTAAATATTTCAACATCTGGAAAAGTACCGAGATCATGATGAGGGACAGCCCCAGATAGAAGGAGCCGTTGAGGTCCTTCTTCTCTTTGAAGATCAACATGGCGCTAAGTTCCGCAATAAACGGGTTTCTTCGCTGTCGGTGACGGCGGAATTTTGTGGTATGAAAAAGATAAGTAATCCAAACATTTTGTATTTCGGCACCCCCGTGGTGCTCATCGGGACGGTGAATGCGGATGGGAGCCATAATCTTGCGCCGATCTCGTCTATCTTTTGGCTTGGGTGGCGCGCAGTGATCGGGATCAGCGCGTATTCGCAGACGGCGATCAATTTATTGCGCGAGGGCGAATGTACGTTGAACCTGCCGTCCGTTGATCTGGTAGGCGCCGTGAACCGGCTTGCGAAGACCACGGGATCGAACCCGGTGCCTCATGCGAAGCAGCAGCGGGGCTATTTTTTCGAACCCCGGAAGTTCGAGATCGCGGGGCTGACGCCGGGTTTTGGTGAGGTCGTGCGCGCTCCACTGGTGGATGAATGTCCGGTGCAGATGGAGACGAAGCTGATGATAGCGGATTCTGTAGCGCGCGAAAATGCGCTTATGCAGGGACGTATCCTCAAGATCGAGCTGAAGGTGATACGGGTGCACCTGGATGAGTCGATAACCATGGATGGGCAGCCGGATCGGGTCGACCCGGATAAGTGGCGGCCCTTGATCATGAGCTTTCAGGAATTTTATGGGTTGGGGGAGAAGGTGCATGCGTCTACGCTGGGGACGATACCGGAGCGGCTTTACCGGACGCCGGATATAGAGGAGGCGGCGACCGCGCAGCGGGTGGAGGTGGGTCTAAAGTTATAATATGTTTGCTATATTTGGGTACACCAACCTTCTCCACCAATGAACGGCAAACAATTCACCGATCAGCTCGATCAACTGGGGTATTTCTCCTATACCCCGCAAGACACCCTGGACGAAGCCAAGCGCTCTTTAGCCCGATGTTTTGACGAAGGGAATGTATTTATGGTCGGAACATCGCATGAACCGCCTTTCCTCTCCTTCGACGGGCGCTTTTATAACTGCGGGGACGGGGAAGGGCTATATGAGGCCGGCGGTGTTCCGGATATGCTGGAAGAAATGCGGCCCGTTTTCGAAAAAGCGGGTTTTAAGCTCGATTATAGTAACGACGAGTATACACAGACGGGACATACGATCATTGTAAATAGTAAAGCGTATGTAATGGCGGCGGGGAGTATATTGATGTGGGGTGAGACATTTTTGAAGTATGCGGAAATGATAAACGAAGAATTGAAGCTGCAAGGGATCGATGAACAACTATATCTTTTGGATTATGACGACAGTTCTTATATGGTCTTCCTTACGGAAGAGCAGGGCGATTTTCTCCGTGAGACGTTGCCGGATGGGAGCAGGCCGCTGAAGACGGCCGAATGGATGAGGAGGACCATACAAAAGATGAATGATCTAATGAATTAACTTTGTCTTCGTCAAACACAAAACTTATTACCGTGTCACCACTAATCGAGATCAAAGACCCGCGTCTGGCGGATAAGGACGTCGTGATAATCGATGTCCGGATGGGCGCCGATGCGCATGAACGTTATTTGGCGGGGCATCTGCCCCGGGCGATCTATGCCAACCTTGACAAAGACCTGAGCACCAAGCCCGCCGATCCTGCTTATGGCGGGCGTCATCCGCTGCCTTCGCCGGCCGATTTTGCTGCAACGCTGACGCGCTGGGGCATCACGCCCACCACTCATGTGATCATCTATGACGACAAGAATGAGGTCATGGGCGGGGCCCGGCTCTGGTGGATGCTGCGGGCTATAGGCCATAAAAACGTGCAGGTGGTCAACGGGGGCTTCAAGGCTGCGGTCGACGCCGGCGTTCCCCTGAGTACCGGCGACTACAAACCTACACCGGCGGCAACGCCCTATCCTGTTCCTTCGGGCTTTGCGGGCACCGTGGATATCGAGGAGACGGGCAAGGCCGCCCGTAGTGCCGACCGCCTCGTGATCGACGTACGCGAAGAGGCGCGGTATCTTGGCCGCACGGAGCCGCTGGATCTTATCGCGGGACATATTCCCGGCGCGGAGAATCTCTTTTTGGGTAAGAATATGGGTGCTGACGGTAAGTATTTGGGGGTTGCGGCGCTGAAAGAACTCTATAGCGAAGCTTTTGGGGATATCGAGCCCGCGAAGGTGATCCTGCATTGCGGATCGGGGGTGTCGGCGTGTCATACGCTGCTGGGCATGGCGAGCGTGGGCATCACGGAGCCGAAGCTGTATGTCGGCTCGTGGAGCGAATGGTCGCGGCGGGATCTGCCGATAGCGACGGAGGAGAAACGCTAGGCGGCGGCGGTTGGGCCTGGCCGGGGGGCCTGGTGGCGGTTGGGCTTGGTGCGTGATGCTTGATGGCGGCTCAGGTGCGCGGTTGGGCCTGGCCGGTGGTCTACATGGTGTCCGGGATGTCCTGCAGCGGGCGAACCTCGATGACGGCGTTACCGGTGTGGACGAAGCCGCAGGCCTGGGCGAGACGCGTCGCCTGCGCGAGATCGTCCGCCTGGATCAGGATGAAGCCGCTGATCGACTCCTTGGCTTCGAGGAAGGGCCCGTCGGACACGACATAATCTTTAGCCACATATTCCCCCTGATCGTACAAGGCGCTGGCACTCAGGAAATTTCCGGTTTCGGTCATCTTGTCGATCCAATCTCCCACAAGATTGCATTGGTATCTGAAGTCTTCCGGCGAGAGCTTCGCCCGGCGTTTGAGGTCTTCGCGGATCAACAATAAGAATTTTTCCATGTGCGTGTTTTTGTTATGACAACCGGCGGCGGATAAACCGGACAGGAAAGTAAACATTTTTTTCGGGCAGACAGTGCAGGATGGGTAAAACTCGCGGATGCGGTAACTTTTGGCATCCATATGAAAAAGTCTGCACTGTTAACGGGGCTGTTTCTAGCACTTTGTCTGAGCCGCGTCTCCGCTGCCGTTGACGTCGCCGCGTCCGCTGTTGCCTCTTCCTTAGACGCTGCCGTCGCCGCTGCCGCCTTGCCTGCTTCCGCTGCCGTGTTTTTTGTCGCGCCGGATGGGAGTGATGGCAACCCGGGCACCAAAGACAAGCCTTTTGCGACCGTTCAGCGCGCACAATCGGCGGTGAGGGCCGGCGACACCGTCTATCTCCGCGGCGGCATCTACCACCTCACCGAAGCGCAGATCGCCCATAAAGAACGCATCTACGCCTGTGTCACCTACCTCGACAAGAGCGGCCGGCCGGGCAAATATATCACCTACTGCGCCTACCCGGGGGAACGGCCGGTGTTCGACTATACAGCGGTAAAGCCCTTCGACTACCGCGTGGCGGCCTTCTATGTCACCGGCTCGTGGCTGCACCTCAAAGGCTTCGAGGTTACGGGCGTCCAGGTCACGATCACCACCCACACCCAGAGCGAATGTTTCGAGAACCACGGCAGCAATAATATCTACGAGCAGCTAAGCATGCACGATGGAATGGCCATTGGCTTCTACCTGCTCAGCGGCTCCGACAACCTTATCCTCAACTGCGATGCCTACCGGAATTTTGACAGCGTGTCCGAGAACCGGCGTGGCGGCAATACAGATGGGTTTGGTTGTCATCCCCGGGCCGGCAGCAAGGGCAACGTCTTCAGGGGATGCCGGTCCTGGTTCAATAGCGACGATGGATATGACGTGATAAACAGCGCCGAAGCGACGACCTTCGACCACTGTTGGGCTTTTTATAACGGCTACAACCCGGCGTTTACCAGCGAGGGCGACGGCAATGGCTTCAATATGCTCAACCGGATGCTCGGGAATGTATATGCCGATGTGCCGGGATATAAACATGTGCTCCATAATAACCTGGGTTTTAGGGCGCGGGATGTCGCCGTCGCCAATTTGGACACTACTCAATGCGAGCTGGTCAATAACGACTTCGATGTGTCGCCGGCGGATGCGGATTTTATGAGCCTCGACGAGACGCAGCTGATGGCGCCGCGGCAGGCGGACGGGAGTCTGCCGGCGATCGACTTCTTGCGACCACGGCCGGCGAGCCGGATCGCGGGCATGGGGGCGTTTGCGGGGGACTCGGCGGCTGGTCCGGGGCGCCTGGTTTTTTCGGATGACTTCGCGGCGCCGCTGGACACCGGCGTTTGGATCGCGGAGATCGAGCTAAAGGGGGAGCGGTTTCGCGGGTATATACCTGGGATAGCGCGCTGGTGCTGGATACGCGTGGAGGCGTAACCGTTTGGTTGAATAAACTGCTGAAAGGCGATCTGCGGATCGAGTTCGACCGGAAGGTGCTGGTGGATACCGGGCGCAATGACCGCCTAATAAAATGTATCATGTGCGCATCGTGGTAGCCGGGGACGTGACGAGCTATTGGGTCAATGACGAATGTTATTTCACGTACGCCGATCCTGATCCGTTAAAGGAAGGTTATTTTGGCTTTCGCAGCACGTGGTCACGGCAGGAGATCGAGCATTTCAGGGTGTGGGACTGAGCGCATCATATCCTCAGGAAAAGAGAAATCGCTAGCGACTCGCGACGGCCAGGCCCAGCTTTTTCTTGACCAGCGGCAGGATATCGTCGCTCGGGGGATAATAATGCAGGTTTTCTTTTTCAAATACAAAGGTATAGTTGTTGTCATGCGCTACCTGGGTGATGGCGTCTTCGGCCTTGCGCTGAATGGGGGCGAAGAGGTCGGAACGTTTTTGGTTGAGCAGGTTGCCCGCTTCCTGATCGAAGCCCTGGAGCTTGCTAAGGAGCTCGCCCAGGCTACGCCGCTTTAATTCAAGCTGGGCTTTTGTGAATTTTAACGTATCGCGGGAGGCGAGTTCCGTTGCCTGGGTGGAGTAATCGCTCTTCAGGCCATCGAACTCTTGTTGCAGTGCGGCCTGGTATTGGGCGAGGGCGGTATCGGCCTTTTGGGTTTCGGGCATGGAATTGACGAGTTCCGTGATACTGATGCAGGCGAATTTATTCTGGGCGAAAGAACGGCCGCCGGTGCAAAGGAGGAAAGCGGCGAAGAGTAAAGTTGGAATAGTTCTGGCCATGTGTCGTATTTTCTTAAATGTACGAATAGCTTCGTTTGTGCGTCGCGGTCGCGTGGTGGTTTTAACATTTTTTAAAGAAAATGGTGTAACTTCTGGGCATGAGAAAACTACTACTGCTTTTGCTGGCGCCACTCGCTGCATTGGGACAACCTTCACC
The DNA here is from genome assembly GCA_035946435.1 of Puia sp. Classification (GTDB taxonomy): domain Bacteria; phylum Bacteroidota; class Bacteroidia; order Chitinophagales; family Chitinophagaceae; genus Puia. The sequence goes on from DASYZH010000035.1 coordinate 15,056, forward strand.
CAGCGAGATCGTCACCGGGCTTCTTCCTTTTAAAAAATATCCTTTTCCCACGGAGCTCACGGCTGCGGCTACCGGGTCGCGCATCGCCTGGGCCATGAATGAAGAAGGCCGCCGAAATGTCTATGTCGCCGAAGGACCGGACTTTACGCCGCGGAAGCTTACGGCATATACGCTGGACGACGGGCAGGAGATCACGAGTCTGATGTTCTCGGACGACGGGCAGTGGGTCGTTTTTGTTCGTGGGGGGGATCATGGGGCTAATTGGGACGATGAGTTGCCGGTGGACCCCGGTGGTGCTACCGAGCCGTTTAAGGTGCAGGTGGGTGTGATCCCTTTTGGTGGGGGGACGGTGCGGTATCTGTCGGAGGGTGACGAGCCGGCGATCTCGCCGGATAGTAAGCGGGTGGTTTTTATCAAGAATGGGCAAGCCTGGGTGGCGGCGTTGGATTCGGCCGCGGGCGACGGGAAGTCTGCTGGCGGAGCCGCGGCCGGCGAGGAAGCGAAGCCTGCCGCGAAGAACCTGTTTACGACGCGGGGGACTGTGAGCTCGCTGCAGTGGTCGCCGGACGGGAAACGGTTGTTGTTCGTTGCGGGTAGGGTCGACCATTCCGTGATCGGTATATATACGGTGGGTTCTTCCACGATCAGATGGATCGCGCCCTCTTTTAGCCGGAACGAGTCGCCAAAATGGTCGGTTGACGGGAGCCGGATCGTATTTGTGCGCCGGCCGGGTATGGGCGGGGCGCCTGATTCCATGCTTGTTCGGCGGCCGGCACCATGGAGCATCTATACGGTCGATACGGCCGGCGATCAGCCCACGCTGTTATATAAGGCGCCTAATACGCTTCGCGGATCTTATCCCGGCGACGAGGGCTCCAATCTGCAATGGGCGACGGGGAATAACATTGTTTTTCTTTCTTACGAAGACGGCTGGCAGCATCTTTACTCCATTCCTGCCGATGGCGGGAGGCCCGTGTTGCTGACGCCGGGAAATTTTATGTGCGAGCAGGTGCGCATCTCCGCCGATAAACGTTTCCTCGTTTTTTCCGCGAACACGGGGACTGAGCCCGACGATATCGACCGGCGGCATATCGGCACGGTGAGCGTCGATCAACCGGATCTGCGGATCGTTACGCCCGGCAAGGGGCTCGAGTGGACGCCGGTGGTCACGGGCGACGGGAAGACGCTGGCTTTCCTCAGTGCGACGGCGCAGCGGCCGCCGTTGCCGGCGGTGATGGATCTTGGGAACGAGCCGACCGGCCGGAGCATCGATGGGGCGGGCGGAACGGGGGTAGCGGGAACGAGGGGAACCGGGGCAGGCACCAGCGCCTGGAGACTCTTGTGCGAGGACAAGATCGCGGATTATCCGGTCGGCAAGCTGGTGACGCCGAAACAGGTGATCTTTACCTCGCCGGACGGGGTCGTGGTACACGCGCAGCTCTTTATGCCGCCGGGCGACGGACCAGCGGGGAAGCTGGGTGGGCCGGTGTCTGGCGGGCCGGCGTCTGGCCGTAGGCCGGCGATCGTGTATCTGCATGGCGGGCCGCCGCGGCAGATGTTGCTGGGCTGGCATTATTCGGATTACTACGCCAATGCCTATGCGTCGAACCAATACCTGGCCAGCCTGGGTTTTGTAGTACTTTCCGTAAATTACAGGCTGGGCATCGGCTACGGCTATGAATTTCATCAGGCGCCGAAATCGGGCCAGGCGGGTGCGGCGGAATACACGGATGTAAAGGCCGGAGGAGAATGGCTGCGGCGGCAATCGTTTGTCGATGGCGGCAGGATCGGCATCTATGGCGGTTCCTATGGCGGGTATCTTACCGCCATGGGGCTGGCACGGGATTCGAAGTTGTTTGCCGCGGGAGTGGACTTCCACGGCGTGCATGATATGCTTGCTGCACGGGGGCTCGCCGGCTTAAGGGACAGATACGAAAAAGCGCCGGACTACGACCTGGCGTTGAAGACGGCCTGGCTTTCCTCGCCGGTAGCGTATGTCTCGGGGTGGAAATCGCCGGTGCTGATCATCCAGGGAGACGACGACCGGAACGTACGTTTCAACCAAAGTGTCGATCTTGTGAACCGGCTGGAGAAACAAGGGGTGCCGTACGAGACGTTGATGATCGTCGACGATACGCACCACTGGATGCGTTTCGCCAATGCGGTGACGGTATATGGGTCGGCCGCGGATTTTTTTGTGCGGAAATTTATGAGGGGGGAAACGCGTTAGGCGATCGTGCGGCTGGTGCCGGGCACTAGGCGATAGTGCGGCGGGTTTCGGTCAGGCTGAGCGATGGTGCGGGGGATGCCGGGACTCTGAGCGATAGTGCGGCGGGAGCCGGGCGCGCTAGGTGCTGAAGAAATCGTGTTTGTTGATCGCGAGAAGAAACCGGGAATGCGTATCAGGGTTGGCGAAGATGTGATCCACGGTCTGGAGGAATTTCTTTTCCAGCGCCGGGTTGCGGAATTTTTCGCCGATCTCGGGGATGAGGTCTTCGCGGTTTGTGAGATCGAGGAAGATCATCCCATCGGCCATTCGCTGAGGATGCGTGGCGGTGACGACGATACACACGTATTTGCCTGCTGGCAGGATGAAGATGCCGCCGATGGTTTTGTCCTTCACGGGTGCGGGCATCAGACCCAGCTTGATGAAGGCAAGGCAATTGGCCGTGATCGAGCCCGGATGCGATACCGTCGCCCGTATTTTATCGGGGCTGATCTCGTCGACTAATAGGGTCAATGGCATATACCTATACATAGGTAAGCTTTGGGCGAAAATTAAAATAAATATATGAACTACTTTCAAAATATTCTACGCTCGCTGCGGAAAAATCGCGCCCATAGTTTGCTGAATATCTTTGGGCTGGCGGTGGGACTGGCCTATGCAGGGCTGATCTTTCTGTGGGTGGAGGATGAGCTGAGTTTTGACAATAACAATCTGAAGAAAGATCGCATCTTTTTAGTAAATGTCAACGAGAGCGCCAGCACGGGAGTCATCACGCATTCCTCTACGCCGGGGCCATTGGCAGCGGCTCTGCCGGCAATGATAAGGGGAGTGGCCAACACCTCGCGTACGTCCGACCCGGTACCGGCATTATTCCATTTTGACAATAAGGCTATCAGTGCGGCGGGCATCTATGCCGATGCTTCGCTGTTCGACATCTTTACGCTGCCGTTTGTGGAAGGCAATGCGAAGAGCGCCTTCGCACAACCCTACTCGATAGTGCTTACGGCGCAGGCCGCGCGAAAATTCTTTGGCGACGTCAAGAACTGTATGGGCAAGACGATCGTGATGGACGACAAGCAAGGTTATGTCATCAGGGGCGTGCTGAAGGACCTGCCGGAGAACACGTCGTTGCAATTCGAGTGGGTGGCGCCGATGGACGCGTATGTTCGGCAGCGTCCCAATCTAAACGGCTGGGGAAATTTTGCATTGTCGACCTATGTAGAGATGCGACCCGGTGCGAATATTGCAGCCATCAACGCCCAACTGGCCGACCCGAAATACGATTTCACGACGCAACACCGCGAGGCCGATATCTCGAGCGATCATATCTTTCTGTTCCCGATGACCGATTGGCGGCTGCGGGATCAATTCGAGAACGGCAAGCTCACGGGTGGCGGCAGGATACAATATGTAAGGCTTTTTTCCATGATCGCGTGGATCGTTTTGCTGATCGCGTGTGTGAATTTCATGAACCTGGCCACGGCCCGGAGCGAAAAGCGGAGCAAGGAAGTCGGCGTGCGGAAAGTGCTGGGTGCGGGCAGGGGCAGCCTTATCCGGTATTTTCTGGGTGAATCGCTGGTTATGGCCGCGCTGGCGACCGTGCTTTCGGTGTTCATCATGTGGCTGACCCTGCCGGCTTTTAACATGCTGGTGGGGAAGGAGCTGCATCTGGGCATCCTGCGGCCCTTGCATCTCACCGCGCTCGTTGTGCTGACGCTGTTGTGCGGGCTGCTTTCCGGAAGCTATCCTTCCTTGTACCTTTCGTCGTTCAACCCCGTGTTTGTACTGAAGGGTATCAAGATCAAAACGGGTGGGGCTACGCTTATCCGGCGGGGTTTGGTGGTCCTTCAATTTACAGTATCCATTGTGCTGATCGTCGCTACCCTCGTGATCTATCTGCAGGTGCAGCATGTGAAGAACAGGGAGCTGGGTTTCAATAAAGAGCAATTGCTGGAAATGAATGTCCAGGGTAATATGCTGGAACAGTTCCCGGTGATCCGACAGGAGCTGATCAACACCGGCGCCGTAAGCGATGCCGCGCTGGCCGATCTTAGCGCGCTCAAAGGTGGGAATAACTCCACGGGGATCGACTGGCCCGGTAAGGAGCCGGGAAGTTCCATCGTTATCTCGGAGCGGTTTGTAAGTCCCGAATATGTTTCGACCCTTGGTATGCATATGGCCGAAGGGCGCGATTTCGGGCAAACGGATGTCTTCGATCCGAGCCTGCTGGCGAAGGCCAAAGATTCCGCGTTGACTGTCGATGTGGTGGTCACCAAAACGATGGCGGACCTGCTGGGTTCGGAAAGCGCCGTCGGCAAGCCTATGGACCTGCATTTTAATTTTGGAACCGTGCATATGATCGTCAAGGGCGTAGTGGACGATTATGTTTATGGCGATATGTATGGGAAGCCGGCGCCCGTGATCTTCTTTTGTATGTCCAAGGCGACTAACCTGCTCTATGTGCGGATGAAACCGACGGCCGACCCGGAACGGGCGCTGGCTAAGATGAAGGCGGTCTTCAAGAAGGTGAACCCCGGCACTCCTTTCGAATACCGGTTTGTTGACGACGAATTCAACGCGCTGTTCGTGTCCGAGGCGTTGATCTCGAAGCTTTCGCGGGTGTTTGCTTTTCTGGCGATCTTTATCTCGTGTCTGGGGCTGTTTGGGCTTGCGGCCTATACTGCGGAGAGCAGGGTGAAGGAGATCGGCATCCGCAAGGTCCTGGGAGCGTCGGCGCGCGGCATCACCTATCTTTTATCAAAAGACTTCTTAAAGCTCACGCTGCTTTCCTGCCTGGTGGCTTTCCCCATTGCGGCGTGGGTGATGAATGGCTGGCTGCAGGGCTATAGCTACCGCATTACACTCGGCTGGTGGATCTTTGCGCTTGCCGGTGGGCTGGCGGTGGTGATCGCGCTGGTTACGGTGAGCTGGCAGGCGATGCGGGCGGCGATGACGAAACCGGCGACGTCGTTGCGTAGCGAATAAGCCGCGGAGCGGTTTTTGGGTCTGAAGGCGGAGTAGGGGCCGGGCGTCTCGTTTGGGCCGGGCGCTGGGGCGACGGCCGGGCGCAGCTTATCTGTGCATTTCCAAAAACGCTTCGAGGGCGCGGGAGGGCGGCTCGCCTTTGCGGAAGGCCAGGCTATTGGTCAGCGTGCCCAATTCCTTGTTGAGTGCGAAGGTCTTTAGTTTCCGATGTGGGTAATATTTCGTGATGACCTCCAGCGGCAGGATGCTCATGCCAATGTCCGATTCCACGAAGTTGACGATCCCTTCGATGGAGTTCAGCACGATGCGTTTGTACTTGACGACGCCCTTGGAGCTTAGCCAGGCCTCGAGGCGGTTTCGGTAGACACAGCCCTGCTCGAACACTATGATCGTGGGTGGCTCGCGTTTAAGGGGATCGGAGGTACGTTTAAGAAGATCGGCGGTTGTCTTTGCGGTAGCCGGCCCGAGCAGGACAAGCCGCGTTTGCTGCATCGGCAGCTGGTCGAGACCCGCGTCGTGGATGGGGCCGGGGATAAAGGCGGCGTCGAGCCTGTGGCCCAGCAGGTCGCCCACGAGGCTGCCGCGCATGGCGGATACGAATTCCAGCTCGACATCGGGATAGGTCGCAGAAAACTTCAGGAGGATGTCCGGTCCCTTGAGGGCCATGGTCGTCTCGATACAGCCGATCTTCAGGCTACCGGCGACAGTGCCGGTGTTCTTCATTTCGTTTTTGGCTTCTTCCAGCAGGTGGTCGAGACGTTTGTAATATTTCATCAGCGTCCTGCCGGCCCCGGTGAGCTCCACCTTTCGGGGCGAGCGGCTGAAGAGCGGCGCGCCGAATTCTTCTTCCAGACTTTTGATCCGGGCGGTGACATTGCTTTGTACCGTAAACACCGATTCCGCAGCTCTTGTAAAGCTGCCGTGACGGGCTACGGCTTCGAAGATCTTGAGGTCATTGGTATTCATCTATCTCAATTTATGATGCTTATGATCATGATTAATCGTTTTCAATGATCAAAGGTGGGATTTAATTTTGGGCTGGCAAAAAATCAAATTATGACACATTATCGTTATCTCACCGTCAAGGGTTTAAAGATCTTTTACCGGGAGGCTGGGGCCGATACGGCACCGGTGATCCTGTTGCTGCATGGGTATCCGACATCCAGCCATATGTTCCGGAACCTGATCCCTGCGCTCAGCGCAAGGTACCGGGTGATCGCGCCGGACCTGCCGGGGTTTGGCTATTCGGAATTGCCGGGGCGGCCACAGGCGCAGTCGCCGTTGCCGGGGCAGTTGCGGCCGCAGGCGGGGGAGCAGTCGGCGGAGCAGTTGCAGTCGCAGGCGGCGGAGCAGTTGCGGTCGCAGGCGGGGGAGCAGTCGCCGGAGCAGTCGCAGGCGCGGGAGCAACCACAGTCGCCGTCGGCGGAGCCGTCGCAGTCGCGGGACAAATTCGCGCCTACCTTCGACGCGCTGGCGGGGGTGATGCAGGGGTTTGTCGAGGCGTTGGAGTTGAAGCGATTCGCCCTTTATGTCTTCGACTATGGGGCGCCGGTGGGGTACCGGCTGGCGGTTGCCAATCCGGAAAAGATCAGCGGCATCATCTCGCAGAACGGGAACGCCTATGCCGAAGGTTTGAGTGCGGGCTGGGAGCCGCTGCGCAAGTATTGGGAGGATCCTTCCGCCTCGAAGCGGGAGGCATTGAAGGCGATGGTGGCGGCGGATTTCACGCGGTTCCAATATGTGGAGGGTGTCGATGATCCTTCGGGCATTGCGCCGGAGAGCTATACGCTGGATCAATATTTTCTGGACCGGCCGGGGAGCCTCGATGTGCAGCTTGACCTGATGCTGGATTATCGTAACAATGTGCGGTTGTATCCCCTGTGGCAGGAGTATTTCCGGAAGTATCAGCCGCGGCTGCTGGCGGTATGGGGGGATCGTGATCCGTTCTTTCTGCCGGCGGGGGCGGAGGCCTACAAGCGGGATAACCCCAGTGCGGTCGTGAAATTCTATCCCACGGGACATTTTGCGCTGGAGACGCATGGAGCGGAGATTGCGGCGGATATACTTTCGTTCCTGGGAGCGAGCGACTCGGCCGGGGCTGCGGCTGGTGGTTCGGCTGTAGCGACTGCGGCTGGGTCGACTGGAGCCGTCTCGGCGTGGGCCGTCTCAGCGGGGGCCGGCGCCACCGGGGCCGTCGAAAAGCGTTATCCTCTCCCGCCTTTTACGCGCGAGACAGCCCTGCAAAAGGTGCAGCTGGCGGAAGATGCCTGGAACAGCAAAGACCCCGAGAAGGTTTCGCTGGCCTATTCGGTGGACACGGAGTGGCGGAACCGAACGGAATTCATCAACGGCCGGGAGGAGGCCAAGGCTTTTCTCCGGCGGAAATGGCTAAAGGAGCTGGATTATAAACTTAAAAAGGAGCTATGGGGTTTCCGGGAGAACAGGATGGCGGTGCGGTTCGAGTACGAGTGGCACGATGATGCGGGCCAGTGGTATCGCAGCTATGGCAATGAGTTGTGGGAGTTCGACGAGAACGGATTGATGCGGAAGCGGTTTGCTAGTATCAACGATGCGCCGATCCGGGAAAGCGAAAGGCGGGTCGGGTAGGCGCTCTGCGGACTGCGGGGGTCGTTGGGGGCGCCGCAAAGCCCGGGGGCCGGGGAGGCACGACATGAAAAAGCCGCCCCAGGAATGGGGCGGCTTGCTCTAGTGTTATCAATGAGAAAAAAACAAAACTTACTTAAGCCGACGTAGGAGGCTTGTCCACGAGCGAGCCCTGCGAAGCTCGCGACCGAGGGCCGCGCCAGTGGCGCGGGCCGAAGGTCTACAGACATTATTTCTTGAAGTCGTTGATACCATAGTAGTATACGTCCTTGCTGTCGGGGTAAACACCCTGGATCTGGAAGTTGCTGCCTTGTTTGGCGAGGGCATCTTTGAGCTCGGCCACACTGTGTACCCGGATGTCACCGATCTTGGTGATGATGAAGCCGGGGCGCATGTTCGTCTGATTGCTCAATACGCCATTCTGGATATCGTTGACGACTACACCACCGTCGATACCCAAACGGGCAGCATCGTCCTTGCTTACGTCGGAGAACTTAGCGCCCAGGGACTCTACGGCTGCGGTTTCGGTGCTGGCGAAGGTGCCTAATTTCCCCTGGAGGACAGCGTCGACAGTCTTCGTCTGTCCATTGCGGACGAGGGTGAGCTTCACATGGTCGCCGGGTTTGTCGCGGGCGATGAGTTCAGCGAGTCGTGCGTCGGAGGATACCGGCTGGTCGTCGACGCTGGTGATCACGTCACCCTTCATGATACCGGCCTTGGCGGCGGCACCGTTGGGGGAGGTTTCGATCACGAATACGCCGGGGATATCGGTATTGATGCCTAATTTTTGCTTGCTGGCATCATCGAGCCCTTCCGGAGCCATGCTGATGCCAAGGTAACCACGTTGTACCGAGCCATATTTCATGATATCGCTAATGACCTTTTTCATAAGGTTGGAAGGGATGGCATAGGCATAACCTGCGAAGGAACCGGTGGGTGAGGCGATAGCCGAGTTGATGGCTATGAGCTCACCATTCGTATTCACAAGCGCGCCACCGCTGCTGCCGGGATTAACGGCTGCATCGGTTTGAATAAAGGATTCGACTGGTGCAACGGCCTGGGTATTGATGCCGATGTTCCTGGATTTGGCACTGACAATACCCTGGGTAACGGTAACGTCGAGGTTCAGGGGATAACCGATGGCGAGGACCCATTGTCCGAGCTTGACATCATCGGAATTGCCGATGTTCATCACCGGGAGATCTTTGCCGTCGATCTTGATGAGGGCCAGGTCCGTGTTGGGGTCGGTACCGATGACCTTAGCCTTGAAGTTCCTGCGGTTATTCATGGTGACGGTGATGTCGGTAGCACCATTGACCACGTGGTTGTTGGTGACAATATAACCATCCGCGCTGATGATGACGCCGGAACCGGAGGCTTTCTGGTCGGGTTCAACAAATTGATGACCACCCTGGCCGCCATCACCAAAGAAACGCCTGAACATTCCGCCAAACGGATCATCCTGGTCGTCCCCGCCGGGGATCTCCATATGAGAGACCTCCTTCGCTTTCATAGTCACCTTGATATGGACTACGGAAGGCACGGCTGCGGCAGCGGCCTTTTCGAAGTCAATAGGTTGAGCGGCCGGGCTAGTGCTCGTATATGCAGTTTTTAGGACTGGGGTCTGAGGTTCATCCAGCACACTATTGTATGCTTTCTTGCCGGTGAGCCCGGCGGCAAACAACAGGCCGCTTCCAACCACTGCAACCGCACCGATAAGAATTGCCTTACTTTTCATTTTCATGGTTTATTGTTTTTTTTAAATGTTTGTAATACAAAATTAACGCTCCACGAAACTCTTCGTTGATGATGGAATGTTAATATTCCTTTAAAGCAATCCCTTCGCGGTGAACGTGTTAAAGAAATTTAAATGCATTGTGAAAGAATACCTATGGCGTCATTCATCTCTTCGGGGAGAAGGGAGGCGAAGCCGATGCGCAGGCCGTTAGGGCTGATCCCGGCGTTATTGTAATCTTTTCCGTTACTTATATATAATCCTTTTTTTGCTGCCCGCCGGGCGATCGCCGGGAGATCATTACCGGGCCTGAACCTCACCCATGCCGCCATCCCGCCGGTGGGGCGGCGATAGATGATCTTGTCCGGGAGATGGGTCCGGAGCAGGTGGTCGAGGTTATCGAGCCGTTCGGAATACGTCTTATTGGCTTTTTTGAGATAGCGGTGGATGTCGCCATTGGCTATCAGGGTCGCGAGGGCATCTTCGAGGAGGTTGTCGTTCCGCAGATCGATGAGGCGGCGGTACTGCGCAGCCTGGCTGATAAAATCGGCGGAGCCTACCATAAAACCCAGCCTGACATTGGAAGCCAGGGATTTTGAAAAAGAGCCGATATAGATCACGCGGCCCTGGTGACGATAGCTGGCGAGGGGCAGGTGGGGCAGGATGTTGTAATGATAATCGTAGTCGTAGTCGTCTTCCAGGATGGCGAAATTATATTTTGTGCACAGGTCCAGGAGGCGAAGGCGGCGTTCGGGGCTTAGGGTCACCGTGGTGGGATGGTGATGGTGCGGAATGAGGTAGAGTAGCTTTATCGGGTGTCGCTTACAGGCTTTTTCAATGGCGGCGATATCCATGCCCTGATCGTCGACGGGGGTGCGGATGATGCGGGCGCCGGTGTTTTCGAGCAGCTGGGCCGCCACGGGGTATATCGGGTCCCCGATGATCGCATTGTCGCCGGGGCGCAACAGGATCTTCGCTGCAAGATAGATGCTCATTTGGGCACCGTGAGTGACGATGAGATGTTCGGGACCGGCCTGTATCCCGCGGGAACTCTGCAGGTAGCCGGCCAGGGTTGTGCGTAGCCGTTGGGTACCGGCGGTGAGGGAGCCGGGGATGATGGTCGATCGCTGCGCGAGTTTGATACGGCTCGCGTATTCTCTCATCAAAATGGGTAATGGGGTAAGCCGGGGATCGGGATGCCCGTCGTCGATGACGAGGCGGATGGGTGGTTCTTTGGCACGGATGGTTATCGCCGCCTTTTGGCCATAAAAGGGGATGGCCATCCGGTTGCCATAGGCAGCGCTTTGGTCCAGGCGGAGGCTGCGGGCCTTGAGTTCGGGGAGGTTGCGGGTGATGTTGAAGCCTTTTTTTGGTGTCACCTCGAGCCAGCCCTGGCTGAGCAATTCGTTATAGGCCGCGACGATGGTCTTTCGGTGAAGGGAAAGCTGCGACGCAAGCTCGCGGGTGCCGGGAAGCAGGGCGCCGGGTTTGAGTACGCCGGTGCGGATGTGTTGCACGATCTGCCCGGCAATCTGCCGGTAAACGGGCTGCGTCGAGCCTTTGTCGATTTGAAGCAGGGTCGTATACGGAAGCATCTGGACTACTTAAAATTTTAGATCTGGCATCCAAAGGTAGTCCTTGCCTGGGTAATTTTGGAGCACAATTCAGAAGTATGTCCAAACGTATGTTTTTACGCGACGCCGACTCGAAGGCGTTTGCCGTGCTCATGGGATTCGAGAAATACCTCGCGGAGAGTTCCCTCGATAAGATCCATGCTCACTTGATCAAGATCCGGGTATCGCAGCTAAATGGTTGTTCGTATTGTATCGACAAGCATGCCCAGGAGGCGCTTGCGATCGGGGAGACCGGCAGGCGGCTCTTTTTGTTGACCTGCTGGCGCGAGACGCCTTTCTTCACGCCCGAGGAACGTGCGATACTGGCGCTCACGGAGGAGATGACCCTGCTGTCGCCGCATGGCGTTGCGGACGGGACCTATGATGCGGTGTTGGCTTTATTGGGGCAGCAATACACCACGGAGGTCATGATGGCCATTATCGCCATGAATGCCTGGAACCGGGTAGGTATTGCCACTAACAGAAGACCCGTGTAAATTTTTTTTATGAACCAGATAAATTACAAATTCGATGTTGTCCCTCCACCCGACGCGGTCATGGAGTTGTATGCCGACGCCGGTCTCGGGCGGCCCGAGGACAGGGATCGCATCACGCGGATGTATTCGCATTCCAATCTTGTCATAACGGCCTGGGACAAGACCAGGCTGGTGGGTATCTCCCGGGCGCTCACTGATTTTTGTTTTTGCTGTTATCTGAGCGATCTGGCCGTGCGCAAGAAGTATCAGCATCATGGGATCGGCAGAGAGCTGATCAGGCTGACCAAGGAAAGGATCGGCGACGAGACGATGTTGCTCCTGCTCGCCGCGCCTTCGGCGATGGAGTATTATCCCAAGGTGGGGTTGTCGAAGGTGGAGAATGGGTTTATCATTCAGCGGGTGAAGTAGGGGCTCGGGCTGGGCGCTGTTTTGCGGCGGGGCCGGAGCGGATTGCAGCGGGCGCCGGCACTGCTCAGGGGAGGCCCGGCTGCTGCGGCTTGTGAAAGACGCGGATCTCGACGCGCATATTCTTGTCGCTTTCTTCGCGGGTGGTGGGATGGGCCACCACCGGGCGGGTATTGCCAAGTCCTTTGTAGCGCAGGTGGGTGGAATCGAAACCCTGCTGGATGAGGTAGTCGTAGATGAATTTTGCGCGTTGAACGGAAAGGATGAAGAGCGGGTCTTTTGGTTCGAGCGGCGCGCCGGGGGAGTTGCAGAACCCGTCGATCTCGAGATAGTGGTCGGCGTAATTGCGGAGAAAGGCGACACTGCGGGGCAGGGCTTCATGTGCAGCGTCGGTGAGGATGGGTGTATTGGCGATGAAGTTGATGTTGTCGAGGCCGAAGGTGGTGTCCGGCTGGTCGTCGGGGTGGGTCTTGGGCGTGTCGACGGGTGGGGCCTGCACGAGCTCTTTTTCCTTGTAGTATAGGAGCACTTCTGCGCGGCGGCTGAGGCTGTCATCGCCGGGTAGGGGATTGGTCTTACCACGGGCTTCGAGGCGGATGGGCGGTGCGGCTGCGAGTGTCCGGAGCATAGCGGCGCGGGCGGCCTCGGCGCGCAGCCGGGATAGTTTGAGATTGTAGGCGTAGCTGCCTACGGTGTCGGTGTAGCCTACGATGAGGATCGAGTCGGCGTCGGGATGGGTGGCTGCGAGGGTGGACCCGTCGGCGGGGCGGATATTGCTTCGGTCGAAGGCAAAATGGACAACGAGGGTATCGGTCCGGGACCTTTGAGACATAGTCGGGCAGGTGACGGCAAGCAGGAGTAGCAGGGTCAGGCATCGTACCAGGCTGGGCATGATACAATTTACTGAAAAAGTTCGGTGATGCGCGCGGTCACCAGGCCGGGGGTGAGCGGCTTTATGGTAGCTCGTCGATCTCAAAAGGCGGGGAAGATTCTCGCGGTGCGGGGCGTTCGAACCAGGAATCGAGCGGGCTATAGGTGTCGAAGAATCCACCGTTGCGCAGAAAAAAGGTATCACCGTGTAATCCTCCCTGATAATCCTGTCGGTAGCCTTTGCGTGCCGTATTGTCGCCGGTGAAGCGGGCGCGGGTGAGTGGGGTCCAATGGCCGGTGGGGTCGCGGATCCATTGGTTGCCATAGTAGGCGGACCGGTCCATGTCGCCTTGTTCCGGCTCGAAGTTTTCGAGAAAGGAATGCAGATGGCTGAGCCAGGTATGGGTCGCGGGCCGGTCCCAGGAGGCAATGAGCAGCCAGCGGCCTTGTTCCGGTGGGTAGAACCAGGCTGTGAAGCGGGTATGGTTATTCGCCTGTGGTTCGGCGCGCAGCAGGAAGCGGTAGGTATTACCGGCGATCCACGGATACACGAGATACGATTGTCCGCCGGCGCCTTCGTCGCCGAATGTGCCTGCATGAACGGCGGCGCCCTTGCGGACGAGCACGATACGGAGACTGTCCGGAATGGCCTTGGGGTCGTCGGTCTGGAAGGGACTCCAGACCGAAAAGAGGATATGACGTTCGTTGGGTCCGTTGACCTGCATGCCGAAATATCCCACGCTAAACCCGGTGGCCATAAAGTAGGAGCCGACCCTATCCTGCCCCGGGGGAACGGTCACCTCGCTATAGAACCAGGCAACCCTTACCGTATCGGGTATGGGGTAGTTGAGATGGACGGAGGGGCCGCGGCGGCCCCAGTAAAAGAAATTCCCTTCGTCATTTGGAACATAGGACATGGGCGCGGTGGCGGCGGCGCCGGAGAGTACCAGGCTTTGGATCGCCTGCCGGGCCGGGCTCGCGGCGCCTTGTTGCCGCATGCTGACGATCGCGTGCTGATAGCCCGTGTCGCGGATGAGCCAATGGCCGGCATCGATCGAGCGGTCGTTGTGTGCGGGCACATGAATGGTTTGGGTTATGCCGCCGAGCGTGATGCTGATGTCGCGGGCCCTGTCCCCGGGCGTGGCCTTGACGGCAATATCGAGGTTGCCGGGATGCGAGAGGCGGAACCAGACGGTATCGCCCCAGGCATTACCGCCGAGGGGGATGGTCACGGTAGTGTCTTTTGGCTGGGGGGCCGTGGAACTGGCCTGCGGCTGTGCGAATACGGGCGTGGTGGTTTGTGAGAGCAACAGCAGGACCATCAAAGCGGCGAAAAAGGAACGGCATCTCATTAGGACCGCAAGATGCGTATTTTTTTGCGGGTGTTGGAGGGCAAACGATTGCGTGGGGTCAAAAGCTTCGCCAGTATTCTATCCCGCTCGCTATATGATTCTGCCGGACCGCGTTCGAGTCGGTGCACAGATCTATGTAACCCGGGTAGTCGAGGCCCTGCACCGTCTCGAATCCGAATGCTCCAAATTTGAGCTTGGTCAGGTCTTGCCCCTGGAGCATTCTGGACCTTTGGGCCGTGAGAAGGGCGACGGGATCGAGCGACGTCGTATCCGGTGAAGCATAGATCGTATAATTCAGAACGGCAGAATCACCCCAACTGCAGGTGTAATAACTTGGTTTTGTGGCATTCCAGGTGACATTGAAATTTGTGTTCCGGGAAGACGTGATGGTATAGGAGTTGGGATCGGGATAGCTGAAATTGGTATTGACGCTGCTGCCGGCGGTATAGATGTTGGCATATTCGTTGGGGCTGTGCTGGAAACCGGCGACCATCGCATATTTCTGAATGTTCCTGGTGGGATAGGCCAGTGGCGACACCACGGGGGTGCCAGCGTTTAGATAGCTGATCCATAACAAAAGCTGACTGTTGAGATCGCTCGAATCCGTGTAGCCATCGAGCCAGGTGGAATAGAAGGAGTAATACGAGGATGCGGGGTAGCTTGCCGTGCTGAGCGTGTCCATCTTCGTACAGTCTACGGTATCGGTGGCTTTTTGCGGCTGATAGAATTTATAGAGCAGCAGCGATTGGATAGACATGTAAGCGTAATTTCCCGGTACGTAGAAATAACCGAATCCGATGGTAGTGGGCCTGGTGAGATCCGTCAGGACATTGCCAAAAGGGCTTTCGGAGAAAAGCGCCATGTTCTCGCCCGGCACGTTGGTATACCAAATGGTATCGACCGGCAGTATTGCTGGCCGGATGCCCACCGGGGCCTGATAGCTCAGCAAGTTGTCGTTGGTCCAATTCGAAGGATTGACGTCTTTGCAGGTGACAGCCTGATAGAACTTGAGAAAGCTTTCGTAGCAGACGCTCGTGAGATCCACCCTTGTCGCATTGGTATGAAGCGAGGCCGTGATGGGCGTGCCTTTGAGCGTTACGGTATCGAGCAGCACCTTGCCGCCGGGTTCGCTGATGATGAGCTCAACATATATGTTGCCGGTGTCCTGCCAGTAGTTGAACGAATTGAGCAGATGGACATTCAGGATGCCCGTGGTAGTCGAATCTGTGGTTGTGCCCGTGCCTGCGACATGGTCCTTGTGGCAGGCTGCGACGAGACACAGCAGGCCAAAGGAGAACATTGTGGGGATGAGCTTTTTCATGGTTTAAATTTACCAGGATTTGGAATACGCTATGACACCTGTTCCCAAGGGAGGTGTTATTGGTGTCGCCGTGGTGGCAAAGGCATTCAGATACCCATTAAAGTCGGACGGCAGCCCCGTGGCCTCAACAAAGTAAAGATTTAGCGGGCTCAGGGATGGGATACTCTGGCCGTTCAGCAATTTACTCCCTAAATGCGTGAACCAGGTATAGGGATGCAGGGTTGCGTCATCCGGTGCGGAGTACATCTCGAACTCGATCTTTCCGGAACGCCACTTCATATCATAAAAAGTTGGCTTTACTCCGTTGAAATGTATGTTGAAGCTATCCTGCAGGTTCGCATTGAGCGTGTAATCTGCGGACGTGAGCCAATTGACCGATGACGGAACCCTGGTGTCGTAGTTGAGATAGGCTATGAATTCACCGGTAGCCGAATTGCTGGCTTCGAGATCCAGATCGTACGCCTGGACTCCGGTGGGCGGATATTCCAGGTCGGCTGGATAAGGATTCCCACCGATGTATTCATTTATAAAGAGCGTCATCGACCGGTTTAAATTGGTCGTATCCGCATAGCCCAGCAGGGTATTAAAGAATATGCTGTAAGAAGCGGGCACTCTGTAATTGACTTTAATGGTCGTATCCATATGCGTAAGGTTTACCGTATCGTTGCCGGTTGCCGGTGGAGTATGGAAGTTGTAAAATCCAGGCTGGGGGAACAGGGTGTATACCGGATTGCCGCCATGCGCCCAATTGTAGACGGTGAGCAATCCGCCTGGTTGATAAGTGGGATCGGTGGGCTGGTAATCGGGATTGCCCGCGAGACCGAGCGCCCAGGTATAGTCGCTTACAATGATATCATTGAAGTCGGTCCCTTCGAAGTTACTGAGATATGGCGGATGGGTATAGTAGGTGATCCTTTCCGATGGAGATATGGTATCTCCCAGAATGAGGCTGAGATAGGGAGCGGGCATCGCGGTCCAGCTACGGGGATCGACATTCCGGTAGGTTGTGACACTGTAGGTATTGTAAGTTGTACCGCGAAAAACATAGGTCGCATTAACCACATAAGACGCGGTATGAAGATGTGCGCTCAGTGCCGTATTGACGGGAGAGATGGTATCCAGCAAGACCTTTCCGGCGGGTTCGCTGATGATGACCTCCCACTGGTCGTTTTTGGCGCTATCCTGCGTATCCCGATAGGTAAGGTTGATGTTTATGTCCTTGCTGATCCCCGCCGAATCGAGTGCGGGGAGTGCTAGGGAGGCTTTGTCCTTGTGGCAGGCGGCCAGGGACAGCAAGCCTAAGGATAGAGCGGAGGCGATGTTTTTTTTCATGGTCGGCAGGCTAGTGGTTAAGGTGCTACAAGATATAAAAATTCGGGGGCATTGCAAATGAAAAAGGGACGACAGCTGCCGTCCCGTGGAATATAAAGATCGAGTTGTACGTGTTGTTATGCCGGGAGTTTTACCAATGGTGATAGTAGTGAGGGTGTGCATAGACTACACAAGAACTAAATGCTGCGGCGATGACGAAGCCGATGATGACGAATTTGATGATGTTGAACGTTTTCATGATCGTAGTTTTTAAGTTTCATAAGTAAGAGGGCTTGCAGGCGGGTTCGTTTAAAGCCTCAACGGCGCTTAACAAGCAGATAACCGGAAGCGGGCAGGAGATGTATCGAAAGCGGACAGCCTGATGGGCGATGAATATAGTAAAGCGTTGGCTGTTACAGCGTTGAAACGCGGCACCGGCCTTGCTATCTTTATGATATGTTTAAGAATTATCTCAAAACAGCGATCCGGCAGCTTTCACGCAACCGGCTTTTCAGCGCCCTCAATATATTAGGCCTTGCAACGGGGCTTTGCGGCAGCATCTTCATCTTCTTATGGGTGCAGGATGAGCGGAGCTTCGACCGGCAGAACCCGCATGCCGAAGATGTCTTTCGCGTGACATCGATGCTTGGCGACACCCATGCGGCTACGACGCCGCTGGTTATGGCCCCTTTCTTACAACGAACTTTGCCACAGGTAAAGCAGGCCGTGCGTTTTTGTGTCGAAAATCCGGAGACGATATCCTATGGCAACAAACGGTTCGTTGAAAAAAGGATCTGGTATGCGGACAGTAATTTTCAGGAGCTGTTCAACTTCCCTTTAGTAAATGGGGACCCCAGGCATATCCTCGATAGCAAGGATCAGGTATTGATGACCGAGAGCACGGCCAAACGTTATTTTGGCGATAAAGATCCGGTGGGCCAGCGATTGCATATCGAATCCCAGCGGGATATGGTCGTCGCGGGTGTCCTGAAGGATCTGCCGCGGAACAGCTCTATCCAATTCGACATCCTGATGCCGATGTCCATAATGGATGAAAGCCAGGCGAACGGCCCCTGGAATAATTTTGTTTATTATAGCTATCTCCGGCTCGATCATACGACGGCGAGTGACCCGGCCGCCATTGACCGGCTCGAGAAGACGCTGGCCGAGGTATTCAAAAAGAACGCCAACCAGGCGTACAGCCCGAGCTTTACGCTGCAACGGTTGACGGATATACATTTGGGCGAGCATTATTTTATGGATGCTCCCGGCGGTGGCAGCATGCAGTATGTGCGCATCTTTTCGCTGGTAGCCGTATTCATCCTGCTGATCGCCTGTATCAACTTCATGAACCTCAGCACGGCGTTGTCCAGCCGGCGCGCCAAGGAGGTCGGACTCCGGAAGACCATCGGCGCCATGCGCTGGCAGCTGGTAGCGCAGTTCCTCGGCGAAGCGGTAATGCTGGCTTTGCTGTCGCTGGGCCTGGCTGTGATATTGGTATGGCTATTGATGCCGCTCTTTGATGGTTTGACGGGTAAGGATTTTTCTATGGGGGCATTCAGCGGCGGCCGCATCCTGCTTTTGCTGGGTATCGGTGTACTTGCGGGCCTGATCTCGGGAAGCTATCCCGCGCTGGTATTGTCGCGGTTCCAGCCGGTAAAGGTGTTGAAGGGGACAACCGAGGTCCCCCGATGGTTGCGAACGAGGTGGAGCGTGGCGAAGCAGCTCCACCGAAGTTCTTTGTTCCAACCCGGCAAGGCCTATTTCCGCAATGGACTCGTGGTCTTACAATTTACGATAGCTATCGCCCTGATGGTCGGTACGCTGGTGGTGTTCCGGCAGCTGCAGTTCATTCGCAACCGGGATATGGGTTATGACAAAGGCAATCTGCTGTATGTGACCATGCCGCAGGTGGGATTCAATGAAATGCAGAAAGGCGCCCGGCAGATCGATGCCGCTGTTGCCGATGAGCCCGGGATCGTAGCGCATGCCGTGGTGAGTGATCTGCCGACCAACCTGATCTCGGGTGACCCCGACGTACAGTGGGCAGGAAAAGACCCCAAGGACCAGACCGTATTTCCCTTACTGGGCGCTGATGAGAACACGTTGAATGTTTTCGGTATGCATCTGCTGGAGGGCCGGACTTTCTCCAGGGCCTATGGCAATAACGACAGCGGCATAGTGGTCAACCAGGCGGCACTGCGGGAGATGCATATGGACCCGGCTACGGCCGTGGGCAAGCCGATCCGGTACAGCGGCCGGAACTATTCGATCATCGGCGTGGTCAGGGATTTTAATTTCAGGCCGGTACAATACAATGTGGAGCCGTTGCTCATCCTGTACCGCTGGTCCCACGCGTACGACTACGTGGTGGTGAAGACGGCGCCGGGCGCGACGGAGAAAGTGATCGCGGAGTTGAAGAACCGGTTTAGCCAGGTGTATCCACAGGAGGTTTTCGACTATGGTTTTGTCGACAAAGACCTGGATGCCTTGTATGCGTCCGAGCAGCGGATGGGGGAGTTGTTCAATGTGTTTTCGTTGCTGGCGATCTTTATTTCCTGCCTGGGGCTGTTTGGACTTAGCGCTTATACGACACAGCGGCGGATCAAGGAGATCGGGGTGCGGAAGGTTTTAGGCGCCAGTGTGCAGGGTATCGTGGGGTTGCTGGCGCGCGAGTTCCTGATCCCTGTGGCGGTGGCGACGCTGATCGCCTTCCCGCTGGCGGCCTGGGGGATGGACAAATGGCTGCATGTGTTTGCCTACCGGATAGGGCTGGAATGGTGGTTTTTTGCCGTTGCCGGCGGGCTGGCCTTGCTGGTGGCCCTATGTACGGTGAGCTATGAGAGCCTGCGGGCGGCCAGGAGCAACCCGGTGAGGGCCTTACGCAGCGACTAGGCCATTCCGCGGGCCTGGGTGCGCGCAGCCTTTGCGGCTAAGCCGGGCGGGCAAAAAAAAGCGCTTATCCACAGACTATTAGGGTTAGCTGAACGTTGTTAATTGAGCTAAACCTTTGTGTATGCGCGCCTTCGCATTAGTCTTACTGGTGTTGCTGGCCGGCTTTTTCTCCTGCAACAGCCCTCAAAGTGGAAATGGGCCCACCGGCGGTGAGCAATTACCGACGACGACTTTTACTATCGATCCCACGAAAGATACGGTTTTAAAGACGCCGGGCGGAGCTCTGCTCAAGATAGCCGCGGGTACCTTCGATCCCGGGGAGGCCAAGACGGTGAACCTGGAAGTCAAGGAGGCGGCTACGCCCGCCGAGATGCGCAAGGGCAGCCTGAGTGTGAACACCGGCGATACCACGCTTACCAGCAGCGGCGTCATCTTTGTGCAGCTGGCGAATGGGCAGAATGTATCGATCCTCAAGTCATTCGAGGTACTGGTCCCGGCCAGGACATTGCAACAAAATATGAAGCTGTATAAAGGCCGGCTGGATGAAAATGGCATCGTGAACTGGGGTGTCCCCGAGCCGCTCAAGGGCACGCCGGTTTCGGCGTCGGATGGGAAAGCGCTTTATATCACGAATTGTGCAAGCTGTCATCACCTGAAGGGGAATGCCACGGCGCCTTCGCTGGCCTTTTTATCATCACGCCGGGATCAGCGCTGGCTTTTTGCCTACACCCGCAGCAATGCGAAACTTTTGTGGCGGGGCGATCCCTATACCTGCTTTCTCTTCAACCGTTATAAGGCGTCGCCGATGCCTGTGTTCGCCGATCTCAGCGATGCCGATCTTACTGCGATCTACCAATATGTGACGAGCGCCAGCACGGCGATGGGTATCGACAGCAATGCCGTGGTGGATCTCAAGCCGGGATTCGACAGCTGTGCCACGAACGATGCGCGTTGCAGCGGCGTGATCGAGAAGGCGGCAAAGATGCCGGCCGTGGATACGACCCAGGCGATCGCAGCCGCTGCGGCGGTACCCGAGAATGCTTATTATACTTTCTCTATTGATAAACATGGCTGGTACAATGTCGCCGCTTCCGGCGAGGATAAGGCGACGGTAGACTCCACTGCCGTGGGTACCGGCGAGATGCTGGAGCCGTTACAGTCCTGCCCCTGCTGGTGCAGCGAGGATGCTTATCGCAAGGCGGATCACATCGCCCGGGCGAAACCAGCGAAATAAACCTTACACCATATGCGTACCTTGACGCGGTGATTCCGCGCGGTAGGTTTTGGCGGGAGAGTTGGTTTTACGTAAATTGTTAGGTACATCAATTCTACTGCACATGAGAAATGTTTTGCTCCTGAGTATCCTTAATCTGGGGTTGACGATGGCCTGCATGGCGCAACGACCCGGTGGCGGCGAGAGCGGCGGTCGCGGCGAGACGAAGCCGGCGGCCAGTATCAGCGCCGTGACGCAAAATCTCAAGAAGTTCGAGGGCTTTTACACCTTTTATTATGACGAGAAAACGGGCAAGATCCTGCTGGAGGTGGACCGCTGGGGACAGGAGTTCCTGTATTTCAGCAGCCTGCCGGAGGGCATCGGCAATGGCGGCGCCGAGCGCGGACAGGGGTCGGCGGTGGCGGTGAAATTCATCCGGGAAGGACCCAAGGTCTTCCTGTTACAGCCGGACTATGAACATCGGAGCGTCACCGGCACGGATGACGAGAAAAAGGATGTGGCGGACGCCTTTTCGCAGAGTATTTTGTTCGGCTTCTCGCCGGTGGCGCTGGAAGGCGATAAGGCGCTTATCGATCTTACCCCTTTTGTTGTACGGGATGCATTGCATATCGGTGAGAACATTGGCTCGGGTCGCGGCAATCCCGGCAGCGCCATTGCAGCGGCGGCGGCTAGCCGTGCGGGTGGGGGGACCGGTGGCGGCTATCACCTGGATGAGACGCGGAGTGCCGTATATATCGAGAACACCCGGAATTTTCCCAGGAACAGCGAGTTCGAGGCCTTGGTGACCTTCACCGGCGTTGCTCAACAGCCCGGCGGTTTCCGGCGTGGCGGCGGCGTGGCACCCGATCCAACGGCAGTCACCGTGCGGATACATCAGGCCTTTGTGCAGCTTCCGGACAGCGGGTATGTGGCACGGAAATTCGATCCGCGTTCCGGATTCAACGCCTTTAACTATTATGATTTTTCGACCCCCATGAGCAAGCCGCTGATCAAACGGTTCATCGAACGGCACCGGCTGATCAAGAAAGACCCGAACGCCGCTGTGAGCGAGCCGGTAGAGCCCATTATTTATTATATCGACCGCGGAGCACCCCCCCTTATTCGAAGGGCCCTCATCGAAGGCGGCTCCTGGTGGAACCAGGCTTTCGAGGCGGCGGGTTTCAAGAACGCTTTTTTTGTGCGTGAGCTGCCCGAGGGCGCCGATCCCATGGATATCCGCTACAATATGGTCAATTGGTTAGACCGGAGCGGCAATCCCCAGCGGGCATTCTCTTACGGCATGGGCTATACGGACCCACGTACGGGCGAGATCATTAAAGGAGTGGTGACGCTGGGATCCGATAGACACCGGGAGGATTACCTGATAGCCGAAGGGCTGCTTCAACCCTATGAAGATGGGAAGCCGGTGCCGAAAAAGATGGAGGAGGTGGCGCTCGCGCGTATCCGGCAGTTAAGTGCGCATGAGATCGGGCATACGCTCGGGTTGACGCATAATTTCGAGGCGAGCGTCAAGGACCGGGCGTCGGTAATGGATTATCCGTTCCCGCGGTTCGAGCTGAAAGCCGACGGCACCATCGATATTTCCGACGTCTATGCCAAAGGCATCGGCGGCTGGGACAAGCGCGCCATTATGTGGGGCTATTCCGAGTTTCCAAAAGGGACGGATGAGGACGCCGCGCTCGACAGGATCATGAAGGAGACATTGAAAGAAGGCTATAAGTATATCCCCGATATCGGCGGCATGACCCATCCTTTGTCGAACCAGTGGGATGACGGCGTGAACCCCACAGACCAGCTTAACAAGCTGATGACGGTGCGGCGGCACCTGCTCGATAATTTCTCCGAAAAGGCGATCCCGCAGGATGCGCCGATGGCGACGTTGGAGGAGGTGCTGGTGCCCATCTATTTACTGCATCGTTACCAGGTGGAGGCGGTGGCCAAATCCGTAGGCGGGTTGTATTTCACACACGCTGTGAAAAACGATGGTGAGGAACCCACAAGAATGGTTGATCCTGCGGAGCAGTGGCGGGCTTTCGATGCATTGATGAATACCATCACGCCCGATGCGCTGGCCCTGCCAGAGGCGCTGATCCGGAAGATCCCGCCGCGGCCCACGGGATATCCCGCGACTATCGAGATCTTCAAGGGACACACGGGCCCCACCTTCGATCCCATTGCGGCTGCGGAGGCGGCAGCCGACAATACCCTATCCTATATGCTCGACCCCGAGCGCGCGGCCCGGCTCATCGAATTCCAGGCGCGCGACGAGCATCAGCCGGGTTTGCTGGCGGTGCTGGACAGCTTGGTCGGCCAGACCTGGAAGAAGGGACTACCTGCGGGCTACAAGGGCGAGCTGCAGCTGGTTGTCGACAATCTTGCGCTCAAACGGTTGCTGGCATTGGCCGCCGATCCCAGGAATGCGGAGAATGTACGCGGTGAGGCCATGCTGACGATCACCGATCTGGCAATCTGGATGGGAATGCAGGTCGTGAGCGCGCAGGGTAAATGGAAGGGGGCTTTGTATTTTGCCCTGGAGCAGATCGCGGAATTCAACAAAGAACCGAATAAATTTGTGATCGAGCCGGCGCTGGAGATGCCACCCGGTGCACCCATCGGGATGCCGGATAATGAATTTGAGTATTAAATTTGGGCATGCGAAGAATACCGGGATCGATCTTATTGTGTTTTTTATTGGTGGCCGCGGTGAGTGAGGCGCGGGCCCAGAAGATGTATCTGCTCGTGGGCACCTATACGAACACGGGGACATCGGCGACGAATCCAACAATGGACTCCAGCGGGAGCAAGGGTATCTATGTCTATCGGTTCGATGAGGCCACCGGCAGGGCGAAGCTCCTTAGTCATACGGAAGGTGTGTGTAACCCGAGCTATCTCGCGGTGGCGCCGGATGGGCATCACGTCTATGCCTGCACGGAGTCGCGGATGGTGGGCATGGGTTCGGTGAGTGCGTTCGATCTCGATCACAGTACGGGCAGGCTGCGGTTCATCAACAAAGTTCCCAGCGGCGGCGATAACCCGGCTTATGTGTCGGTGGATAGCAGCGGCCGGTGGGTGGTCGTCGCCAACTATACCGGCGGGAGCTTTTCCTTGTGCCGGGTCGGGGCGGATGGGGGGCTGTCGCCCTGGGTTCAGCGGTTGGCCTTTTCGGGGCATGGCGTCAACCCGCAGCGGCAGGAGAGATCGCATGTGCATAGCGCCGTCTTTTCGCCGGATATGCGCCACCTTTATGTCCAGGACCTGGGACTGGATCGGATAAGTATGTATCCGTTTGACGCGGGGGTGGGGGCGGGGGCGGATGCGGGGGCGCGGGAAGAGGCGAGTGCTTCGGGCGGAGCGCGGACAGAGGCCGGAGCCTCGGCGGGTGCTGCCCTGCCGCTTGATACCGCGGCAGTTAAGCGATTTAGCGTCACTCCGGGAGCGGGGCCGCGACACCTTACGTTCGGGCCGGACGGGCGTTTTGCCTACCTGGTCGAAGAGATGGGCGGCATGGTGGACGTGTACCATTATGACCCCGTCACGGGCGTGCTCGACCCCCTCCAGCGGATCGCGGCACATCCGGATACGGCCAGCGGGTCCTGGCGGAGCTCGGATGTCCATTTGTCGCCCGACGGTGAATTTTTATATGCATCCAACCGGGCCGAAACCTCGATCACCATTTTTTCCGTAGATAAGGAGGAGGGGACCCTGCGACGAATAGGCTTCGAAAGCGTTTTTGGCCGGGAGCCGCGCAATTTTACGATCGATCCTACCGGCAGCTGGCTGTTGGTAGGTGACCAGGACAGCAACTGTATAGTTGTGTACCGGATCGATAAGACTACCGGCGATCTCAAGCCGCTACGGCGTCGTATTCCCGTTCCCTTACCCACTTACCTGAGAGTGATACCATAAGGTATTATTTAGTATCTTAACGGTGGAACAAAATGGGGAATAAATTAGTATACGGCGTTGTCGTTGCGAGTGTGAGCGTGCTTGTAATTGTCGTTTTGTCGATCTGGCAGTACCGGCGGATACAAGATACGGGTGTTGTTATCAGACATGCGAACCAGATCTTGAACCAAACGCAGGCGGTGCAGAACGCCTCGACACAATATGAGCTGAACGTCAAGAACTTTCTGCTGACGGGCGATAGTAGCTTTTTACGGATGGCGGGTGACACCCTCGCCGTTTTGCCGGGCGAGATCAGTAGTCTAAAGACATTGGCCAGTGACAACCCCGTCCATGAGGTGTTGATCGACAGCCTCCTGCAGTTCGCAGGGCGGAACAGCGAGGCCTTGCGGGAGGCGACGGTGCTCAGCCGGGCCGGCGATCTCGAGGGGACGGCAAAGCTGATAGCAGATGAGGCCAAAAGCGGTTTTTCGCATAAGATCCAGGGCGTATTGATGACAATCGAGGGCGAAGAGCGCCGGCTTGTGGATATCCGGCGGAGCGGCAATCTCATTAAGGCATCGGAATTGCAGTGGGTTCTCTGGGCCTTGAGTGCCGCCGTGGTGATGCTGGCGCTGGTAACCTTCAGGAAGATCCGACTCGACCTGATCCAGGAGAAACAGCTCACGGAGCAATTGCACCGATTCAATACGGAGCTGGAAGCACAGGTGCGATTGCAAACTGCCAACCTAAAAGCTTCTGAAGACAAGTACAAGACCTTGTTTTACAAGAGTCCATTGCCTAAATGGATCTACGATGAAGAGAGTCTGCGTTTTATGGAAGTGAACGATGCCGCCACGCGGCTGTATGGTTATCCCCGGGAGGCCTTTTTGCAAATGACGCTCAGGGATATCCGGCCGTCGGACGAGCTGGCCGGCCTGCAAGAAGATATGGAGGCCGTGAAAAAGAATCCGCTGGCCTATCACGAGAGCATCCGGCGGCATAAGCAGCGGTCCGGTGAGCTCATGGATGTGCTGGTAACCGGTCATCCGATAATGATGGATGGCCGCAGAGCCCGGATGGTGGCCGTGGTCGATATCACGGAAGGAAGACGCCAGGAGGAACAGCTGCGGCTTTTGAATGCCGACCTGGGCAAGTTGAACGCCGACCTGGGCAAGCGTGCGAGCGAGCTGGCGTCGTCCAATGCGGAACTGGAGCGATTTGCGTATATCGCTTCGCATGACCTGCAGGAGCCGCTGCGGATGGTGAGCAGTTTTCTTCAGCTGCTGCAAAAAAGATACAAAGGGCAGCTGGACCCCAAGGCCGACCAGTATATCCATTTTGCCGTCGACGGGGCGGAACGCATGAAGGTGCTTATCATGGATCTGCTGGAGTATTCGCGGGTGGGTTCCAGTAAAGATGGTTTTGGCGAGGTCGACACTGCAGAAATAGTGCAGGAAGTGGGGGATATCTTTCGGGAGAAGATCATTGCGGCGCGCGCCCAGGTGGATATCGATCCGTTGCCCAAGGTATGGGGGGATAAGGTACAGCTGATGCAGCTATTCCAGAATCTGCTGAGCAATGCATTGAAATATCATTCGGAAAAGCTACCTTCTGTACGGGTTCATGCCGGGGAAGAGGCTTCGCACTGGCTTTTTTCGGTGAAGGACAATGGGATCGGGATCGATACGCAATTCTTCGATAAGATCTTTATTATCTTTCAGCGGCTGCACAATAAGAGCGACTATTCGGGGACGGGGATCGGGCTGGCGATCTGCAAGAAGATCGTGGAGCGCCATGGAGGTCGGATCTGGGTGGAGTCGCGGCCGGGGGAAGGGAGCACATTCTATTTCACTATCAGCAAAAAGGCTTAACCTTATTCGCCTATGCAACAGATACACATCCTGCTCGTCGATGATAACGAAGGCGATATCCTATTGACCCGGGAAGCCCTCGACGATGCGCGCATCATCAATAAGATCTCGATCGCCCATGATGGTTTGGAGGCGATCCGTTTTCTCAAGAAGGACGCCGGCGGTCACGATACGCCCGATCTTATTCTCCTGGATATTAACTTGCCAAAGATGACGGGAACCGAAGTGTTGGGGATCATCAAAAACGACCCCGACCTGAAACGCATCCCGGTGATCATGCTTACTACCTCCAGTTCCGAGAAAGACATCCTGGCTTCGTACGATAATTATGCCAATTGCTATATCACCAAGCCGGTGGATCTCGACCGGTTTATGGACGTCGTGCGAACGATCGAGGATTTCTGGATCAGTATTGTGAAACTACCAAAAGCCGTTCAGTAATGTCGGGAGACAATCAACCCATTAGTATCCTGGTTGTGGAAGACAATCCGGGTGATCTCTTTCTGCTGGAAGAGGAGCTCCACAGCACCGATCTCAAGATCGACGGCATCAGCAGTGCGACCACGCTTGGTGAAGCCCGGCAGGTTCTGTCGAATAAATCCATCGACCTGGTGTTCCTGGACCTTTCGCTTCCCGACAGCTTCGGTCTCGAGTCGTATGTGAAGCTGCAGCCATTCACGTCGAGGGCGGCGGTGGTCCTGCTTACAGGCTTGAACGATACCAAAGTGGCGCTTCAGGCGCTGGTGATGGGAGCGCAGGATTATCTCATCAAGGGCGATTTTGACGAGAAGCTGTTGTCGCGAGCCATCCGCTATTCGCTGGAGCGGATGCGTAATCTGCAACACCTCAGGGAAAGCGAGGAGCGGTACCGCGAGCTCTTTAACAATAACCCGATGCCGATGTGGGTCTTCGATGCGGAGAGTCTGTGTTTTGTCGAGGCGAACAGCGCGGCGATCCAGCATTATGGCTATAGCTACGAGGAGTTCCTGGACAAGAGCCTGGCGGATCTGCTGCTGGACGGCGACAAGCGGCGGCTGGTGGCGGAGGTCGCCGAAGTACGGGCCCGGCGGGATGGCATCAAAAAAGGCATCCTTCAGCATAAGAAGAAGAACGGCGAGGTAATTTTTGTGGATATGGCCTGGCATTGGATCAGCTATAAATCCCTGCCGGCGGTGCTGGTGCTTGCCAATGATGTCACCGAACGCATCCAGCTGGAGAAAGAGCTCAACGAGCAGCGGGTCAACCGCCAGCGGCAGATCACCGAGGCGGTGATAGAGGCGCAGGAAAAGGAACGCACGGAGATCGGCAAGGAGCTACACGACAATGTGAACCAGATCCTGGGCGCCGGCAATCTTTATATCAACACCGCCATGACGGACGAAGATATGCGCCAGGAGCTGCTGGGGCGGAGCACCGAGCTGGTGAGCAAGGCCATCAACGAGATCCGGAAGATCTCGAAGAGTCTGATC
>DASYZH010000036.1:0-3559 GCA_035946435.1 Puia sp.
CATAGCAAGGGGTTTCGGGGTAAAATTAAGGTTTCCGTTCGTGCAGCAATGGAAAAATCGTCATATGATTTCTGATTTGATAATATCGGCGACAAGGGATAAATTTGCGGCTTCTCAAACAAATTATCAAGAATGAGACAAATTGCTATTCGGGAGGCTTTACGCGAGGCTATGAGCGAAGAAATGCGGCGCGACGACCGGGTTTTTTTAATGGGCGAAGAGGTGGCGGAATACAATGGCGCCTATAAGGTCAGCCAGGGTATGCTGGACGAATTCGGTCCCAAGCGGGTCATCGATACGCCGATCTCCGAGCTGGGTTTTGCGGCGATAGGAGTAGGTGCGGCACAGAACGGGCTTCGCCCGGTGGTGGAGTTCATGACCTGGAACTTTGCCGTTTTGGCCCTCGACCAGATCCTGAATACGGCATCGAAGATGCTGGCCATGAGCGGTGGTCAGGTAGGTTGTCCCATTGTCTTCCGCGGGGCCAACGGTTCTGCCGGCCAGCTGGGGGCGCAGCACTCCACGGCCTTCGAAAGCTATTATGCCAATATTCCCGGGCTCAAGGTCGTAAGCCCCAGCAATGGGTATGACGCCAAAGGGTTGCTCAAGCAGGCCATCCGGTATGAAGAGGACCCGGTGATCTTTATGGAAAGCGAGGTGATGTATGGGGACAAGAACGAAGTTCCGGAAGAAGAATATTATATCGAGCTGGGTAAGGCCGATGTCAAAAAGGCCGGGAAAGATGTAACGATCGTCTCTTACAATAAGATGATGAAAATAGCCTTGGGTGCCGCCACGGAGCTCGAGAAAGAAGGGGTAAGCGCGGAGGTCATCGATCTCCGGACCATCCGTCCGCTGGACTGGATGACGGTGCTCGAAAGTGTGAAAAAGACTAACCGGCTGGTGATCGTGGAAGAGCAATGGCCGTTTGCTTCGATCTCTTCGGAGCTTGCCTACCGTATCCAGAAGGAAGGGTTCGATTATCTCGATGCGCCGGTCCGCCGGATCACTTCGGCCGATGCGCCGCTGCATTATGCCCCGAACCTGGTGGCTGCCGCGTTGCCGGATGTTCCCCGGACGGTGAAGCTCGTGAAAGAGGTGATGTATCTGCAGAAATAATTTCTGTGCTATAACGAAGAAAACCCGCCAATGGCGGGTTTTTCCTTTGGAAAACGCGGATGCGTTTTCGTCCGAAGGACGGACATAAAATTATGGATAAAGCTATGAGTTACTTGATAGCGGCCAGGGCTGTATTGAACAGCACGAGGAAACCATAGACACAACCTAACAATAAACAACCAATAACAGTAAGCTTGAAGAGGACTTTGCCCGTAGCGGGCGCTTGCAGGTCGAGATTCTGCTTCATAGGGAAATTTTTTGGATTATTTAAAATTGTTTGGTTTTCAAATAAGAATTGGATGGTACTAAGATACGACACCCGGTGTTTTTTTGCAAGCGATTTCAGGGTTTTTTCGGCCACTCTCGCAACTCATTGATTGAGAAGGTGTATTCAGGCGTCTCCAGGACCCGGCTGGCCCGGTCGGCGCTGTACCAGGGACTGCGGGTGGGTTCGGTAGGGTTTTTGACGATGTGGATATCCTGCGCCGGCATATAGCCCTGGGCGAGCAAATAGATGCGATGACCCTGGCTGTCTTCCGCGACGTCGATGACGAGCATGGCATGGCCGGGTGAGCCGGCGTGGATAAGGACGTCGCCGCCGGTGAGCCGGCTAAAGGGTTTCGGCGTGAGTGCCTTTCCGAGCGTCCGGGTGCTGCAATACATAAAGACCTTTTCCAGGTAGTGATCGAAACTGGTGCGGCCGGCGTCGTGGCGTATTTCGGCCCATTCTTTGAAGTTAAGGCGGGCGCCTGTTTCGGTGTAGAAGTCGATGCCGGCAAGATCGTGATTGGCATAGAGGTATTCGGCGCGGAGCCGCATGACGGCGTCGGCACATTGCTGGAGATCTTCATGGCCGATGGAAAGGTCGAGCACGGCGAACTGAGCATCCTGGTTGCGTTTTGGCCGGCCATTGTACAGATAGACGGTACGGTCTTTTTTCAGTCGCAGCTGACGAAGAAATCCTACGAATTCATGGGTGGTTGCCGGTACCCGGTGAAAGCCGGGTGGGGTGGGAATATCGCCCACCGTGGGATAGGGATTGGTGGGGATTACGTTCCCCGCTATGGCAAAGAGCAGGGCGACAAGCGCCTGTTTGAGGGTGGTTTGCATGCCGGGGAGAGCGGCAACCGGACGGAATTCACAACAAAGAATTGTTAAAAGTGTGTGATCTCGTGAAGCTCGATGGTGGGCGGTGGATCGGAATGGATGGTGCTCCAGGCGCAGGCGTAACCGTCAAATAGCGGGAGCTCGTGCACGGCCCAGGTGGTATTGTCGAGGGTGACGATCATAGAATGGCTGAGGTCGATGGATTGTAAAGGAATGCCGAGGCCGCGCCCGTCCGCCTTCAGGATGCTTTCTTTGCCCGTCCAGAACCGGTAGAAGGCCTGCAGTGGGGATGGGGCGTGTAGGATGACCGCCCATTCGTTTTCCGTGAATTGCGGCTGGAAATCGTCGAAAGGCAGCGGCGAAAGCGATTCGAGATCGATGCCCAGCGGTTCGTGGCCGCCCAACAGGCAGAGCACCCGGTTACCGGAATGCGAGAGATTGAAGGCTGGACCTTCGGGGAGAAAAGGTTTTTGTTCCGGGGTATAGCGCAGACGGGTCAGATCGGGCTCGTACCCGGCATTTTGCAGGGCAAGCCGGAGCAGGAGCCTGCCGAGCAGGGCGGCGTGTTGATCTTCCCAATTGCGGAATCGCGTGACCTTTTCTTGCATCGGGGCGGGAAGAAGGGTGAGAAGGGAGCGGAAGGCCGGATCCGGGAGAGGGGTAAGATATTCGGTGGCATAGAGATCAAGGTTCATATGTCCAATGCATTTCCTAATTTTGAATTTATGTCGAATATACTAATCATTGATGACGAAAAGGCAATACGTAAAACGCTGAGCGAGATCCTAAGCTACGAAGGTTATAAGATCGACGAGGCAGGGGACGGTGAGGAAGGGCTGAAAAAGGCAAAGGAGAAGGAGTATGATGTTATTCTATGCGATATCAAGATGCCCAAGCTCGATGGGATAGAATTCCTGGAGAGGGCCAAGGAGATGAATCCCGATATGCCAATCATTATGATCTCGGGCCACGGAACGATCGAGACGGCGGTGGAGGCGGTCAAGAAGGGGGCGTATGACTATATTTCCAAACCGCCGGACCTGAATCGTTTGTTGATCACCATCCGCAATGCGATGGACAAGACCACGCTGGTAGCGGAGACGAAGGTGTTGAAGCGCAAGGTCAGCAAGGTGCAGGAGATGGTGGGTTCGTCCACGCCTATTCATAAGATCAAGGAGACCATCGAGAAGGTGGCGCCCACGGAGGCTCGAATCTTAGTAACTGGGGAGAACGGGGTAGGGAAGGAGCTCGTGGCCCGTTGGGTGCATGAGAAAAGCAACCGGGCCGGCGGCACGCTGGTCGAGGTCAACTGTGCCGCTATACCAAGTGAACT
>DASYZH010000037.1:0-6100 GCA_035946435.1 Puia sp.
ACTACCATTTCACGGCCCGCATCGAAGAAGAGTTCGACGAGGTGGCGCAGGGAAAGATGGTTTGGAGCAAGATGATCGATGATTTCTATAACCCGTTCAAAAAAGACGTCGACAATACCATTGAAAATGCCGAACGCATCAAAGGAGAAAGAGAGCTCGGCATCGACGCACAAAGCGGTAAAAAGGTCGTCGCCCGCATGGGCCGTTATGGCCCCATGGTACAGATCGGCGACGTCAGCGACGAAGAAAAACCCCGTTTCGCGAAACTGAAGAACACCCAAAGCATCGAAACGATCAGCTACGATGAGGCCATGGAGCTCTTCCGCCTGCCGCGCAACCTCGGTGTCTTCGAAGACAAAGATGTCACGGTCAACATCGGCCGCTTCGGTCCCTATATCGCACACGACGGTAAGTTCTATTCGCTCGGCAAGGAGTTCGATCCCTATACGATCACCTTTGAACAGGCACAGCCCATCGTCGTCGAAAAAAGAGCTGCCAAAGAACAGCGGACCATCAAGATCTTCGAAAAAGAAAAGATACAACTCCTTCGCGGTCCGTACGGTCCGTATATCAAGCAAGGTCTGCGCAACTATAAGTTGCCGAAAGAAAAACAAGAAACTGCAGCCGACCTGACGCTGGAAGAAGTAAAAGCCATTATCGAAGAGGTCAAGGCCAATCCGCCCAAACGGGTTCCCCGTAGGAAAAAAGGCGGCTAGCCCCGTGGGACAGGCGTCGACCGCTTCCGCCGGACCGTCGACCACCCTGGCATACAATTTAATGAACATTCAGGGCGTTAGTGTGGATAAGAAACCCATTTAACTCTAATAAACATCGCCGATCTTACCTTTGTATTGGCGATGGCCCGGAAACCCCATGCAGGAAAACAGAGAAATTATAGCATTGTTCCATTTGATCGACGACCCCGACCAGGAGGTCTTCGATTCCGTGAGCACCCGCATTGTTAGCTACGGCCGGGGAATCATTCCCAATTTGGAAAATCTCTGGGAGAACACCATCAGCGGCGAAGTCCAGGAACGCATCGAACTCCTGATCCATAAGCTCCATTACCACGATCTCACGGAAGATTTCACCCATTGGAAGAACAGCAGCTACCAGGACCTCTTGACGGCCTCACTCCTCGTCGCCAAATTCCAATATCCCGAATTGGTTACGACACCCGTGCTCCAGGAAGTGGAAAAGCTGCGCCGCAACATCTGGCTCGAGCTCAACAGCTATCTCACGCCCCTCGAACAGGTACATGTAGTGACCAGCATCCTCTATAATTACTATGGGCTCAAAGGCACCGAGGTCGCCTACCAGCATCCCGAAGAGTTCATGATCAACAAGCTCATCGAGACGAAACGCGGCAATTCGATCACGAACGGCATCCTCTACCTGCTGCTCAGCGAACTCCTGGACATCCCGGTAAAAGCCATCAATATTCCGCGCCAGTTCGTGCTCGCCTATATCAAACCGTATTACGACGAGAACCCCGAGAAGCTGAGCCCGATGCAACGCATCGAGTTCTTCATCGACCCCACGAGCGGGCAGGTCTTCTCGCATAAGGATGTGGAAAGCTATTTTAAACGCATTTCCGTTCCGCCCGTGGCTTCGTATTTCAAACCCCTCTCCCACTACCGGATCATCCAAACGGCCCTGGAAGAGTTCAGCAAATGCTTCGACGACGAACGCAACGCCTACAAACAAAAAGAGCTATTAGATCTCGCCAGGCTATTGAACGAATAAAAAAAGAGCCACCGAAAGGAGGCTCTTCTAATTTTTATACACCCAGCGTCCAGCCGGCGCGATAATTCCGCTTCACAAACGCATTCGCCTCGTCGAAGTTAGTGATCTTCATATTCGCGGCATCCCACAACAGCTTTTTCCGTCCGGAATACTTTCCGCTGGCATCCTTGAGATTGTAGCTCCTGAGCGCCAGGTTGCCCATCAGGATCGTCTCCGTCAACGGCCCCGCATAGTCGAACGGCGAGCTCAATTCATTTTTCCCGTAACCTGCTATACAGGCATTCACCCATTGGTGATAATGCCCTTCCGGTACCCGCGCCAGTGTCTTGGGCACATTGGCGGCTTCCGACATCCGCGATTTCGGCAACAGGGTCGGCTCGGCGCCATACGTGCCGCACATCATCTTACCCTTCGTGCCGGTGATGATCACACCGCCGTCGGAACCACCCATCCGGTCATTGGGGTCCAGCTCATCGGGACGCTCCGGTTGAATGCCGCCATCCATCCAGTACAGGGCTACATCGGGTTTACCCGGTTTGCCGGGGAATTTCATCTTCACCGAAGAGCTCACCGGACAGCTGTCGGGGTGATCCAGGGGCGTCCACATCACCTGGTAGATCGTGCTCATGCTGCACTCGACCTCCGAAGGATAGCCCAGCCCGACGGTCTTGAACGCCGGGTCGATCAGATGACAACCCATGTCACCGAGTGCACCCGTTCCATAGCGCCACCATCCCCGCCAGTTGAACGGCAGGAACTCATGATGATAGTCGTCGGCTTCAGCCGGCCCCTGCCAAAGGTCCCAGTTGAGCTCAGCCGGGATATCGTCATGCGCCGTGGGCTTGAGACCGCCCTGCGGCCACACGGGTCTGTTAGTCCACACATGGATGGCCGTGGCATCGCCGATCAGCCCGGCATTGTACCACTCCTGCATCAGGCGTACACCGTCACCGGAAGCGCCCTGGTTACCCATCTGCGCGACCACCTTATAGCGTTTGGCCGCTTCGGTGAGCATCCGCGCTTCATAGATATCGTGCGTCATCGGTTTCTGGCAATAGACATGTTTGCCCAACTGCATCACAGCCATAGCGGCTACGGCATGACAGTTATCCGGAATGGACACATTACAGGCATCGATATGCTTGTGCTCCTTTTCCAGCATCTCCCGGAAGTCTTTGTAGTACTTGGCCTTGGGGAAGGTCTGTCTGGACTTCGCACTCTGACGATCGTCGACATCACACAGGTAGGCGATATCGACTTTGCCGCTGCTGTAGAAATTCCGGATATCGTCGCCGCCTTTACCGCCGGCGCCGATGGCTGCGATCTGCAGCTTATCGCTGGGCGCGAGAAAGCCGCGCCCGAGAACGTGTCTGGGTACGATGAAGAAGCCTGTGGCAGCCATCGTTGAACCGCGCAGAAATTTCCGGCGGGATACCTTGCTGGGTTTGTTTGTTGAACTCATAGTATTGCGTAAGTTAAGGCAGTGCACCAATAAAAAAAGCACCCGAAGGTGCTAAAAATTGCAAAAGTGAACATTTCTAATCGGGTCTTAATCCGGCCCAAAGCCGCGGGAGGCGGCTCGAGATCGAATGCTTTACGCCAGTGTAGCCGTAAGCGAAACCTGCGCTTTGAGCACACGGCTTACCGGACAGCCCTGCTCCGCACCTTTGGCAAATTCCTGGAATTTCTCATTAGTGATGCCGGGGATCTTAGCCTTGAGATCGAGATGGCTTTCCGTGATCGTCGGCGTTCCGCTGCTGACGTCCAGCGTCACCGTAGCCGTCACTTCCAGCGAATCGGGTGTAATACCAGCTCCCTGCAGGCCAAAGGCCAGCGCCATGGCAAAACAGCCGGCATGCGCAGCGGCGATCAGCTCCTCGGGGTTCGTACCTACGCCATCTTCGAAACGGGTCTTGTAAGAATACTGCGCTTTGCTCAGGGTCGTGCTCTGGGTCGTTAAATTTCCTTTACCATCTTTGCCGGAGCCGTTCCACACGGCCGTTGCTGTACGTTTCATAACTTTTGTATATTTAGTTTACGATAAACCGCGGTATAACTATGCCAACCCCCTCAGGTCATACCATCACGTGGCAGGATTTTGAAAAGATAGATCTCCGGGCCGGAACGATCCTTGAAGTTAGGGATTTTCCCCAAGCAAAAAAGCCGGCCTGGCAATTGACCATCGATTTCGGTGAGCTCGGCATCAAAAGATCGTCCGCGCAGATAACTCACCTATATGAAAAGCAGGAACTTATCGGAAAACAAGTGATCGCTGTCGTCAATTTCCCAGCCAAGCAGATCGCTAATTTTTTCAGCGAATGCCTCGTCCTGGGTGTGTATACTGAAAAAAAAGAAGTAGTTTTATTGACGCCGGACCTGAGGGTCGGCAATGGCTGGAAGATCGGGTAACCTAAACCAACCCCAAAGACATTCGTCATGGCAACAACGCTGGAAACGGCTACGACCTATTACCAGTCTCCCCTGGGCCTCCTCCGTATCGGCGGTACGGATACCTATATCAACGAGATCAGCTTCGTCGATCACCTCGAGGACTCCGAATTTCGCCACTCCTCCCTCCAGGGCCCGGTATCCCCCCTGGTCATCCAATGCATCGAACAGCTGATCCAATATTTCCAGGGCCAGCGCCGCGTCTTCGAATTCCCCGTGGCCCAGGACGGCTCCGCCTTTCAGCAACGGGTGTGGAACGAGCTCACCGCCATCCCTTTTGGTAAGACCATCAGCTATCTCGAGCTGTCCCGCCGCCTCGGCGATACCAAGGCCATCCGCGCCGCCGCCGCCGCCAACGGCAAGAACAACATCGCCATCGTCGTTCCCTGTCACCGCGTCATCGGCTCCAAACGCGACCTCGTCGGCTATGCCGGCGGCCTCTGGCGCAAGAAATGGCTGCTCGACCACGAGACAAAAGTGATGTACGGCGTGCAGACTTTATTCTAACGGCGATCTTCGTAATTTGCCGCATGGAAACCTGGACACTCCGCGTCACCGCCATCCATCCCGAAGCCCTCGATACAAAAACGATCCTGCTGGAACGCACCGACGGCCAGCCACTCTCCTACCACGCCGGCCAGTTCCTGACGTTTTTATTCCAGATCCACGGCCACGAGCTTCGCCGCAGCTATTCTTTTTCGACCACCCCCGGTATCGATCCCATCCCCGCTATCACCGTGAAACGCATTCCCAACGGCGAGATATCCCGCTACCTCCTCGACCATCTAAAGCCAGGCGATACGCTGACTACCCTACCCCCCGCCGGTAGGTTCACGCTGGAACCGGCACCCCAACTCTTTTTCCTCGCCGCGGGCAGCGGCCTCGTCCCCATATTCTCGCTGGTCAAACAAGCGCTGAAAGCCAGGCCACCGGTTCACATCACCCTCATTACCCAGCAACACGAACCCACCTCCACACCCTTCCGCGAACAACTCACCGCGCTACAAACCACTTACGGCCCCGAAAGGCTTGAATGGATCGACCTGCTCTCCGTTCAAAATGGCCGGATAAACAACTGGTGGCTGTCCCGCTGGCTGGAGACGACGCAGTCCCTGAACAACCATACTCGTTTCTATCTTTGCGGCCCCAGCGCCTTCATGCGCATGGCCCGGTTCACCCTAAAGACCCTGGGTATCCCGGACGACCACATCAGACAGGAGCACTTCACGGTAGAACGCCGCCTACCACCACCGCCACTCGTCGATCCAACGCCAAGAACAGTCACCATCCTCACCCAGGCCGGCCGCTACGAATTTCAATCGGCGTGGCCCGACACCATCCTCGACGCCGCAGAAAAACACGGCATCCGCCTTCCTTATAGCTGCCGCGCCGGCCGCTGCTCGACCTGCGTGGCGCACCTTCACAAAGGACAAATAAAAATGAGCACCAACGAGGTGCTCACGGAAAAAGATTTGCAGCAGGGCCTGACGCTGACTTGCGTCGGCTACGCGGAAACGGACATCATTCTCACGTTCTAAGCGCCGTGCAACGGCTCACTAAGAGATACGGTGCGCCCGCCCCGACCCGGAATGACTTACATTCACCGTACTGGGATTGCCAGCATAATTGATCCCGCCGGAACCGCTGATGCGGCCGTCGATGACGCCATTGGTCGTAATGGTGCAGGAACCCGAACCGCTCACATGGATCTCAGAGTGCTCTTCGACCGCCAGATCGTCGCCCCGGACACTCCCCGACCCGCTGACATTGCATTTCAGTTGATTGGCGCGCCCCTTGACCTCGATATTCCCCGAACCACTCATGGACATATCCAGCTGATCGGCATTCAGCTCGATGGCTATGACACCACTACCGGAATTGCGTACCCGCATCGAAGTACTTTTGA
>DASYZH010000038.1:0-13694 GCA_035946435.1 Puia sp.
CGCATCATCACCCATAGCTCCCCCAAGAGTCTTGTGATCCGCATCGAAGACAACGGGATCGGAATGAGCAAAGAGACCCAACGACGCATCTTCGAGAAGTTCTATCGCGCCCATACCGGCAATCTGCACAATGTAAAAGGCTTCGGGCTCGGCCTCAGCTATGTAAAAACCATCATGGAAGCACATGGAGGGAAGATCAAAGTGGACAGCGTGGTAGGCAAGGGCACGAACTTTACGCTGGAATTCCCGCTTCAGGCTTGATGGCGCTTCATCGGGCGCGTGGCGCGCCGCTCACCGGTTGCCCCGTTCGGGCAGAAGCAAACACCCATCTCCATAGCTCAGGAAACGAAAGCCGTGTTCCAACGCATAGCCGTACATGATCCGCCAGTCTTCGCCGACGAGCGAGGCGATCAGCAGTAATAACGTTGATTCGGGTTGATGAAAGTTGGTCACCAGCCCCGCGACGATCTTCCACGAATATCCCGGTGTGATCAGCAATTGCGTCGTGGTTACCAGCTCTTCCTGCCTACGCCTTTCCATCCACGCCAGCAAAGCCTGTAAGGTCTCCGCGACGCCGGCCGCCGACCCGCTGCTGTCACGCTCCCCGGCGACGCCTGCAGGCTGGCCCTGCGCATAGGCATCCCATTGATGCACCACCAGGTCTTCGGGCCCGACCGAAGGGTTGGCGACCACCCTGGCTCCCAGCCAATATAGACTTTCCAGCGTCCGCGCGGAAGTGGTGCCCACCGCGATCACGGGGTTACCGGCCTTTAGCCGATCCAGCAACTCGCGGATGACTTGCGACTTAACCGCGATAAATTCGATGTGCATGGGATGTTCACCCAGCGTGGCCGCTTTCACCGGCAAAAAGGTCCCTGCACCTACGTGCAGGGTGACAAAGGTGCGTTGGATACCGCGCTGCTCCAGCTGTCCGAAAATGGCTTCCGTGAAATGAAGTCCCGCCGTCGGCGCCGCCACCGAGCCGTCGTGCCGGGCATAAACGGTTTGATAACGCTCGCTGTCCGTCGACTCTACCGTGCGATGAATATAGGGTGGGAGAGGGACCAGTCCCGCCCGGTGCAGCAGCTCGGCAAAGCTGAGGTCCGCCGGTGTCCAGGATAGTTCGATGAGAAAGGCACCCTCTTCCCGCTGTACCCACCGTGCTTCGAGAACCAGCTGGCCGCCGTCCGCCACGCTGTCGGTACCAGCATCACCATGAGCGGCGGGCCCATGCGCCGCCAGCTCCTTGCGCAACACCTGCCCCGGCTTCCACTTGGAAGCTCCGCCGATAAGGCATTTCCAGCGCACGCTACCGGTTTGCGTGAGCGCCGCGGCGACGCCGCCATATTCCGCGGGCGGCTCCAGACAAAAGATCTCGACGAGCCCACCCGTGGGTTTCTGAAACACGATCCTCGCCTCTACCACGCGGGTATTATTAAAGACCAGGAAGGAACCCTCCGGCAGATACTGCGCAATATTCCGGTAAATGTCTTCGTGTAATTCGCCGGCCCGGTAGACCAGCAACCTGCTGGCATCACGTTCCGCCAGCGGATAATAAGCGATCGCCCCTGCCGGGAGATCATAGCTGTAGTCAGCTATCCTGATGTTTTTTGCATCCATGTACGTAAACGGCTAACTGCCGCCTCTCTGCCGCGAATGTAAGAAAAGCTCACCGCTTCGCCACCGGCACCACGAGCTTCAACCCGCTCCACTCCCGCCGGACCGCTCGCGCCCCTCTGCCTTGGGCGCTCGTCCGGCTTCCTCCGGGTGACAGCAAAAAGATGCACAAAATCAGGAACGGCCCGCGGCGGACAAAGCTGCCCGGAAATGTCTTCCTCCAGCCAGCCTGAATAATCAGCCGGCGCCCCGATCAGCCGAACCTTCATGGCAGGTTTGATCCCCAATTTCCGCACAAGCGGCGTCCCGGAATAACCAGCAGCAGGCATATTCACATTATTTGTTCACTTATCCACCGGTTATCCACCGCAATTCACATGCTCTGCACAGGCGAAAACAACCTCACACCCCCGGTCGCAGCCCTCAAACGAAAGATAGACAACACACAGAAACACAATACACTATTGTGGAAAAATTAAATTTTTCAATTTCCCATATAAAAGTGGGAAAAAGTGTTATTTTGTGTTAGTTTTAATTAAGATTGATTCAACTCCTCATAAATGATTGGTTTTCTGGGCGAATACGAAGCTACAATGGACTCCAAAGGTCGCTTCCTGCTCCCGGTCGGCTTCAAAAAACAGCTGCCGGAAGACGGCACTACCCAGTTTGTCATCAACCGTGGTTTTGAAAAATGCCTGAGCCTCTACCCGATGAAAAGCTGGGAGCCCATTTTCGCCA
Source organism: Puia sp. (assembly GCA_035946435.1). GTDB lineage: Bacteria > Bacteroidota > Bacteroidia > Chitinophagales > Chitinophagaceae > Puia. Next base: position 2,356 of record DASYZH010000038.1, read on the forward strand.
GAATAAGCCAATTGAATGATTTTGACCCCGAAGTTCGACAATTCAAGCGGTATTTCCTGAATGGCGCCACGATCGCCGAACTGGACTCGGCAGGCCGATTGTTGATTCCCCCGAACCTGAAAGAACATGCCGGCCTCGAAAAGGATATCGTGCTGGCATCCTCGACAGACAAGATCGAAATCTGGGATAAAAGTAAGTACCATCAGTTCTTTGAATCTTTTTCACCGGAAGCATTCAGCAACCTGGCTAAACAGGTGATGAACCCGGGAGGGCCTACGTCATGACGACTTCCAACGATAAGGACCCGCAGGCTTACCACTTGCCCGTCCTGCTGTCGGAGTCCCTGGACGGACTGGCCATCCGGCCCGAAGGCATCTATGTGGATTGCACCTTTGGCGGCGGCGGGCATTCGCGCGGCATCCTCGAACGGTTGGGGCCCAAAGGCCGGCTCTACGCATTCGACCAGGATAACGACGCCCGGCGTAACCTGCCGGATGATCCGCGCATCACCTTTCTGCTGCACAATTTCCGGCATCTGGCCCGCTTCCTTCGCCTGCACGAAGTCTCCGCAGTAGATGGGATCCTCGCCGACCTCGGCGTCAGCAGCCATCAATTCGACGAGGCCGAACGGGGTTTCAGCTATCGCTTCGAAGGCGACATGGACATGCGTATGGACCAGCGGCAAACCCTCACAGCATTCGAAATAGTAAACACGTGGTCTGAGCAACGACTACATAAGCTATTCGAACGGTATGGTGAAGTGACCAATGCCAAAACACTGGCCAGGACCATTGTCGCCGTTCGGGGAACGATGTCGCTACGGACGATCAACAATTTTAGAACAGCGCTGAATAGCGTGGTGAAAGGGAATCCCAACAAGTACTTTGCCCAGGTTTTTCAAGCCTTACGCATAGAAGTGAACGATGAATTGGGAGCTTTAAAAGAAATGTTGCAACAGGCGCCCGGCGTGCTGTCTACCAGCGGCCGAATAGCCATCATCACCTTTCATAGCCTCGAGGACAGGCTCGTCAAGAACTTCTTTAAAAAGGGAACGTTCGAAGACGAAGACCCCATTGATCCCTTAGGACAGTCCACGGCTCATCCCCTATTAAAAGCGATTACCAGGAAACCGGTTATCCCCGGCGAAACCGAATTACGACAAAACCCGCGTTCCCGTAGCGCCAAGCTCCGGGTCGCAGAACGAATATGAAGAAGAGCAGCAAATGGAAACCAGCCCAGTTGGGGACCCGCCTGATCATGAAGAACATGGGTTTCTTCCTGTTCCTTGCGGCGCTGGCCGTGGTGTATATCTATAACGGGCATTATGCCGACAAGATCTCCCGGGACATTACCCGGACCGACAAAGAAGTAAAAGAGTTACAATACGAATATAAAACGCTGAAGAGTGAAGTGATGTTCCGGAGCAAACAAAGCGAATTGGCCAGGGCCGTAGAGCCTTTTGGTCTTAAAGAGCTGGTCAGGCCGCCGTACGTCCTCATCGATAGCGCACAATAAAACATGGAAGTCAAACGCGACATATTATGGAGGGTCTACCTCTGCTTTCTGGGCATCGTGGCACTGAGCCTCGTGGTCCTCGGAAAGGTCGTGTACATCCAGCGCGTACAAGGCGCTTACTGGAAAGGTCTCAGCGACAGCCTCCATCAAAAATTCATCGAGCTCGATGCGCAGCGGGGGACGATCTATAGTGCGGACAGCAGCATGCTCAGCACTTCCATCCCCTGGTTCAATATCTATATCGACTTCGGCGCGGACGGGCTCCGGGAAAAGAACGGAAAGCGCTTTACCAGCAACGTCGATTCGTTATCGCTTTGCCTGGCCGGCCTCTTCGGCGATCGTAGCGCCGCTGCCTACAAAAGGGAACTGAAGAAAGGCTATAATGCGAACGACCGCTATTATCTGCTCGAGCCCAATGTCTCCTTTGAAAAATACCGCAAGCTCCGCACCTTTCCCCTCGTCCGCGAAGGCCGTAACAAAAGCGGTTTCATCGCGGAGGTGATCAGCAAGCGTTTGAACCCCTTCGGCCTGCTGGCCAATCGTACCATTGGTCTGGCTAGGACGAATGCACAGAACGTAGGTCTCGAAAGGACCTATGATACATTGCTTAAAGGCGAGACCGGGCGCCGCCTCGTTCGCTACATTGCCGGCGGAACCTATATCCCCGTCGAAGGGTATGAGATCGAGAGCGTGAACGGCAAGGATATCGTGACGACGCTCGACGTGAACATGCAGGACATTGCCGAGAATGCCCTGTTAAATGAACTCCAGGCCAACGAAGCCGAGCACGGTACCTGCATCGTAATGGAAGTGGCCACGGGTAAGATCAAGGCCATGGCCAACCTGGGCTTGCAGGCCGACGGCACCTACTGGGAAGACCTGAACTATGCCATCCGGGCTACCGAGCCGGGCTCGACGTTCAAGCTCGCGACCATGCTTTCGCTGCTGGAAGACAAAAAGGTCACCCTCGACAATACCGTGGATCTCGGCGGTGGCTCCTGGAAGATCAACGGCCGCACCGTGTTCGACTCGGAACCCCATGCCGACAAGACGTTTACCGTTAAGGAGGCCTTCGAGCTCAGCTCTAACGTAGGCATGGCGAAATTGGCGGTGGAACATTACAGCAGCAATCCCAACCAGTTCATCAACCACCTGCGGGCGCTGCATCTCGACAAACCCACGGGCATCGATCTGGCAGGTGAGGCCACCCCGGTGATCATCAGCCCCAAATCCAGGACCTGGAGTGCAACGGCTTTACCGTGGATGGCGTTTGGTTACGAGGTGCTGGTTACGCCATTGCAGATACTGACACTATATAACGCGGTTGCGAACAACGGCCGTATGATGAAACCCTATCTCGTTAGCGCCGTTCAGGAATCGGGTATCACGGTAAAGGAGAATCAGCCCACCGCCATCCTGGAAAAGATCTGCAGCGGCGAGACGCTCAAACATTTGCAAGAGTGCCTCATTGGAGTGTGTAACGATCCGGACGGTACCGGGACCACCACCTTCAAAGGGGATTTTTATAAGGTAGCAGGCAAAACGGGCACCGCGCTTATGGCGAATGGCTCTCACGGGTATGCCGACCATATCTATCAGTCCACCTTCGTAGGCTATTTCCCGGCCGGCGCCCCGAAATATAGCTGTATCGTGGTCATCAGGAACAAGCCGTTCGCAAAAGTTTACTACGGCGCGAAGGTTGCGGCGCCGGTGTTCAAAGAGGTAGCCGACAAGATCATGATCGAATGCGCCGAGCCTTCGCCGTCAACTAACCCGGTGTTGACCAGGGACAGTTCGCGATTTTATGATGCCGGCAATACACATGACATCAGACTCATAGAGCACACCCTGGGCGCGCAGTATACCGACTCCGCCGGCAAGAGCGATTATAGCAATCTTTATGCTTTCAACGCGGGCAGCGATGCCGTGCTGAACAAACATTTGATGTCGCGCCAGACGGTACCCGATGTCAAAGGGATGGGACTCAAAGATGCACTGTATCTATTAGAAAGTTTGGATCTCCATGTAAATGTAAAAGGCAGTGGTAAAGTGCGGTCGCAGAATCCCGAGCCGGGTTCCGCCCTGCAAAAAAAGGAAACAATATTTATTCAACTCGACTAAACCCTGAACGGGGCTATGGCAAACCTGCAGGAAATATTATATAAGGTCGGCATCCGCTCCATCCAGGGTGAGAGGGACAAGGCCATCGACAACTTGCAGTCGGACTCACGGAAGGCCGGCCCCGGCTCGCTGTTTATTGCTATGAAGGGAACCCATGTCGACGGACATCGGTTTATCCCCGACGTGATCGCCGCCGGTACCACCGCCATCGTTTGTGAAGACCTGCCCGCAAACCTGGACCCTGCCGTGACCTATATCCAGGTCGAGGATGCTTCGAGCGCCGCCGGGATCATCGCCCACAATTTTTATGGCCAGCCTTCCGAGCACCTGAAGCTCGTGGGCGTCACGGGAACAAACGGCAAGACGACCATCGCTACCTTATTATATAAGCTGTTCTCCTGCCTGGGCTACAAATCCGGCCTCCTCAGCACCGTGGAGAACCGCATCGGCGACCAGGTCGTCCCCGCAACGCATACGACGCCCGACCCGCTGCATCTCAACGCCCTGCTCCGCGAGATGGTGGACGCCGGCTGCAGGTATGCCTTTATGGAGACCAGCTCCCATGCCATTCATCAGCATCGCATCTCCGGGCTTCGTTACGCAGGCGGCCTGTTTAGCAATATCACACACGATCACCTGGATTATCACAAGACCTTCGAAGAATATATCCGCGTCAAGAAATCTTTCTTCGACTCCTTACCCTCGGATGCCTTCGCTATCTCCAACGCGGACGATAAACGCGGGGCGGTGATGTTGCAGAACACGAATGCGAGAAAGTATTTCTACAGCCTCAAGACATTGGCCGAATTCAAAGGACGGATCCTGGAAAACAACCTCACCGGACTGGTGATGACTGTGAACGATCAGGAAGTACATTTTCGGCTCATCGGTGAGTTCAACGCCTACAACCTCCTGGCCGTCTATGGTGCCGCCATCTGTCTTGGGGAAGATAAGAACGAGATCCTCCGCTGTCTGAGTACCCTCAGCGGTGCGGAAGGCCGGTTCGATTACAGCGTATCGCCAAAAGAAAAGATTATCGGCATCGTGGACTACGCCCATACCCCCGATGCACTGATCAACGTACTGGCGACCATTCAAAAACTAAGAAAAGGGCACGAAAAGATCATCACTGTCGTAGGCGCCGGTGGTGATCGCGACAAAACCAAGCGGCCCCTGATGGGTATCGCCGCCTGTGAATATAGCGACAAGGTGATCTTCACCTCCGACAATCCCCGGAGCGAAGAGCCCGAACAGATCATCCGGGACATCGAGGCGGGACTGAACACCGCCGCCAAACGGAAATATCTCTCGATCACCGACCGCCGGGAGGCCATCCGGACCGCGCTGAACCTTGCGGGTCCCGAAGACATTGTCCTCATAGCGGGTAAAGGACACGAGAAATACCAGGAGATCAAAGGGGTGAAACATCCCTTCGACGATAAACAGATATTGTTGGAATTTTTTGAACTCTTAGATAAATAAGCCGACGCATGCTGTACGCACTATTCGAATGGTTCAGACTACATGGGGTAAAAGTACCTGGCGGTGCCTTATTCCAGTTCATCACCTCGCGGGTGTTGCTGGCCACGGTATTGTCGCTGGTTGTCAGTATGATATTCGGCAGGCGGCTCATCAGCTACCTCGTCAAGAAGCAAATCGGCGAGACGGTGCGTGACCTGGGTTTGGCGGGTGAGACGCAGAAAAAAGGTACTCCTACCATGGGTGGCTTTATCATCATCCTGGCGATCCTGATCCCTACCTTTCTGCTGGCCGATCTGCACAAGGCATATATCCGCCTGATGATCTTCGCCACCATCTGGCTGGGGCTCATCGGTTTCATCGACGACTATCTGAAACTCCGGGCCAAAAGGATCGCCAAGGAACAGGGCGTCCCCTATAAAAAAGGCGACAAGGATGGCCTGGCAGGCTGGTTCAAAGTGCTGGGGCAGGTTGTGCTGGGTATTGTCGTCGGTGCCACACTATTCTGGAACTCGAATACCCGGGTATGGCGCGAATACGTAGGCCAGAACCTGCCTTCCGATACCGTAGGGCTGAAGGTCGTGACCCTGGACAAGGAGAAGAAATATTTTGTTGAAGCAAAAGACCCGATCACGACCATCCCATTCGTCAAGAACCACGAATTCAACTATGCCAAGCTGTTACCCGTCGCGCTGCACGGGTTGACCTGGGTCCTGTACATCGTGATCGTGATCTTCATTATCACCGCGGTTTCGAATGGCGCCAATTTAACCGATGGGCTCGATGGTCTCGCTACGGGTGTCAGCGCGGTCATCGGCGGTTGTCTGGGCATCTTTGCCTATGCCAGCGGTAATATCCGGTTTGCGGAATACCTCAACATCATGTACATCCCCAACCTGGGCGAACTGTCGATCTTCATCGGCGCCCTCATCGGGGCCTGTGTGGGATTTCTTTGGTATAACGCGTACCCGGCGCAGGTCTTCATGGGCGATACCGGCAGCCTTACCCTCGGCGGCATCATCGCTGCCCTGGCGATCATCATCCGGAAGGAGTGGCTGATCCCCATCTTCTGCGGTGTGTTCCTGGTAGAGGTTCTCAGCGTAACCATACAAGTATCTTATTTCAGATATACGAAGAAGAAGTACGGAGAAGGTCGAAGGGTCTTTCTCATGAGCCCCCTGCATCATCACTATCAGAAGCTCGGCTATCATGAGGCAAAGATTGTAACAAGGTTCTGGATCGTAACACTTCTTTGTGTAGCGCTGGCGATCGCTACATTAAAGATCAGGTAGTACCCCCGGGCTTCGGCCCGACTTAAGAAAGTTATGAAAAACCACCCGCCTGTGGTATCGCAGGCAACCTCGACCTAAGAAGACGAAAAAGAATTGTGGTGCAGTAAGATCTATGCTTTTGAAAAACCTACAATCCGCCCTTGGGCGGAACTAATTCCCTGTCCCGGTAGAATTCAGCAAAACTATGTCGAAACGAATGGTCATATTAGGTGGTGGTGAAAGCGGCGTTGGTGCGGCGATACTGGCGGCACAACGCGGCTATGCCGTCTTCGTGTCGGATGGCGGACCGCTAAAGGACACCTATCGGCAGGCGCTGGAAAAACACAACATAGCCTTTGAAGAGAACGGTCATTCGGAAGATCAGGTCCTAAGTGCCGACGAGGTGATGAAAAGCCCGGGCATTCCGGATAAGAACGACATGGTTCGCCGCATTCGCGCCAGGGGCATCCCCGTGATCAGCGAGATCGAACTGGCTTACCGCTATAAAGGGGACAGCCGGATCATCGGCATCACCGGCAGCAACGGCAAGAGCACGACGACGGCATTGACCCATCATATCTGCCGGCACGGCGGTCTGGACTGCGCACTGGTAGGCAATATCGGCTATTCCTTTGCCCGCCAGGTGGCGGAAGACCCGAAACCCTGGTATGTGTGTGAGATCAGCAGCTTCCAGCTGGACGACATCGTCGACTTCCGTTCCGACGTAGCGATCCTCACCAATATCACCGAAGACCATCTCGACCGCTATGATTACAAATTCGAAAACTATATCGCAAGCAAGTTCCGGATCACAAAAAACCAAACCTCCCGGGACTACTTTATCTATAACGCAGACGACCCTGTGATCCAACAGCATGCAGGACAATTCCAAATTCACTCTAACCCACTACCATTTACTATGCAACAGGAACCTAACAAAGGCGGCTTTATCGGAAAAGGACAGATGACCATCAACACTGGTAGTGAGAAGCTACAAATGAGCATCTATGATTTTGCCCTAAAGGGCATTCACAATCAATATAATACTATGGCAGCAGGCATCGCATCCGCCACCGTGGGCATCCGAAAAGAGAAGATCCGCGAGGCCATCCAGAGTTTTGAGGCGCTGGAACACCGGATGGAATATGTGAGCACCATCCGGGGTGTGGAATTTATCAACGACTCCAAGGCCACCAATGTGAACAGCACCTGGTACGCGCTGGAGAGCATGGACAAGCCGACGATCCTGATCCTCGGCGGTGTGGACAAAGGCAACGACTATGCCCTGATCCGTGACCTGGTACGGGAAAAGGTGAAGGCCATCGTGTGCATGGGCGTAGACAACAGGAAGATCCATGAGGCCTTTCAGCACGATGTGCCGGTGATGGTCAATACTTCCAGTGCCGAAGAGGCCGTGAAGGCAGCTTTCCATTTTGCCACCAAGGGCGACACGGTGCTCCTGAGCCCCGCCTGCGCCAGCTTCGACCTGTTTAAAAATTATGAAGACAGAGGCCGGCAGTTCAAGGAGGCTGTACGCGATCTATGAGTAACCCGGTAACGATAGAGCAAACGCCGTTCGATCGCCTGCGATCGCGGACCAAAGGGGATACCGTCATCTGGACTGCCGTAGTCCTGCTGGCCGTCGTGTCCCTGCTCGTCGTCTATAGCTCCACCGGGTTGCTGGCCTATAAGATGTACAAAGGGAACACGGAGGTCTACCTGTTCAAACAGTTCGCGTTTATCTTAGTGGGCGTTCTCATTATTTACTTTGCCCATCAGGTGAACTATACCGTTTATTCCCGGGTGGCAACGATCTTGTTCCTGATCTCCATCCCCTTGTTGCTTTATACCTTGTTCTTTGGCGTCAAGCTCAACGAGGGGAGCCGCTGGATCAGGCTGCCGATCATCAACCTGACCTTTCAGACATCGGACCTGGCAAAGCTGGCGCTGTTCATGTATCTCAGCCGGATGCTGAGCAAAAAACAAGACGTCATCAAGGACTTCCGCAACGGCTTTATCCCCGTGATCACACCGGTGGTCATTATTTGTTTGTTGATCGCACCGGCCAACCTCAGTACGGCGCTGCTCACGGGGGCGACGAGTCTCATGCTGCTCTTTATCGGTAGGGTAAGCGCGAAACACCTGCTGCTCGTCGTGGCCATCGCCGCCATACCCGTGGCGATCCTCATCGCCGCCGCGGTGATCCGTCACAAGGCCAACGGCAATGTCACCGGGAAGCCCAGAACGGAGGGGCGTGCCCGCATCTTCGTCCGTGTAGATACCTGGATCGGCCGCGTGGAGACCTTCGTATACGGCGGAAAAGAAGGCAACGACGACAACGATTATCAGACGAACCAGGCCAAGATCGCGATCGCCAAAGGGGGCTGGCTGGGTTTGGGTCCGGGCAATAGCCAGCAGCGGAATTTCCTGCCCCATCCCTACTCCGACTTTATCTATGCGATCATCATCGAAGAGTACGGACTCGCCGGCGGACTCTTTATCGTATTTATATACCTGGTGTTCCTGCTCCGTAGCATCCGCATTTTCCGGCGCTGCCCCTTTGCGTTTGGCGCATTTCTGGCACTGGGCCTTAGTTTCACCCTGGTGATCCAGGCCCTGGCGAATATGGCGGTGACCGTCAACCTCTTTCCGGTGACCGGGGTCACCCTGCCGCTGGTGAGCATGGGTGGTAGCTCGTTCCTGTTCACCTGCCTGGCCATCGGCATCATCCTGAGCGTGGCCCGTAACGCGGAGTCCAGCGAAGGCACAATGCGCGGAGCCGCGGAGGACGAAGAAGATATCGACGAGGAGGCGATGCCCGCATGAGTAAGCGCATCATCATAGCCGGCGGCGGAACCGGTGGCCATATCTTCCCGGCGATAGCCATCGCCGGCGCCTTGAAACAGCAGCAGCCGGACATCGAGCTGCTCTTCGTAGGCGCCAAAGGAAAGATGGAAATGGAGAAAGTACCGCAGGCAGGGTACCGCATCGAAGGGATCACCATTGCCGGGTTCAACAGAAGTTCTTTGATCAAAAATATCGGTTTGCCCTTTAAGCTCGTCAAGAGTTTCTTCCAGGTTGGTCGTATCCTCAAAACCTTTGCGCCTGATGCCGTGGTGGGAGTGGGTGGCTATTCCAGCTTCCCCGTTCTTCGCTCGGCACAGGCCAAAGGTATCCCTACGTTTATCCATGAAAGCAATTCGTTCGCAGGGAAAAGCAATATTCTATTGGGAAAAAAGGCGACCCGCATCTTCGTGGCCAGCGATGGAATGGAGAAATTCTTCCCAGCGGACCGCATCATGATCACCGGCAATCCCGTGCGTAAGAACATTGTGGAGAGCAAGGTGACGCGTGAGGAAGGCATCCGCTTTTTTGGTCTGGACCCGGCGCTGCCTACCGTCTTTTCGACGGGTGGGTCGCTCGGAGCAAAAGGTATCAATGAGGCCATAGCCGCGCATCTTGATGAATTCGCCAAGGCGAACACGCAGTTGATCTGGCAGACGGGAAAGCCCTTTGCATCGCAGGCCGCCGGCCTCTGTGCCGGTAAAGCGGGCATCTGGACCAGCGATTTCGTGAGCGCGATGGAGTATGCCCTTGCCGCCGCCGACGTCGTGATCTCGCGCTCCGGCGCCATGTCGATAGCCGAACTATGCGTGGCCGCCAAACCCGTGGTGTTCGTACCCTTTCCTTTTGCCGCCGAGGACCACCAGACGGCGAATGCACAACACCTCGTGGACCGGGGGGCAGGATTGCTCATCAAGGACAGCGAGGCAAAGAACACCCTGGTGTCGACGGTGTTGTCCCTGTCGAAAGACAAAACGAAACTGGAGAACCTAAAGACGAATATCGGCCGGCTGGCCATCACCGATGCAGCCAGCCGGATTGCACGGGAGATACTTAACCGGACCCAACAATGATGGAGTTTAAAGACATAAAGAGGATCAGGAATATTTATTTCATCGGTATCGGTGGTATAGGGATGAGTGCGTTAGCAAGGTATTTCCATTTTCACGGAGCATCGGTATCCGGCTACGATAAAACGGCCACGACGCTGACCCATGAGCTGGAGAAAGAGGGGATCGCCATTCACTACCAGGAGGATGTCGAAAGCATCCCGGAAAAACCGGATCTCGTCGTCTATACTCCAGCCGTACCCGGGGAACACAAAGAGCTGGTGTATTACCGGCAACACGGTGTGACGCTCATGAAACGCAGCGAGGTGCTGGGGTTGATCACCAATAGTTCTTTTAATATCTGTGTGGCGGGCACGCATGGGAAGACGACCATCTCCACCATGATCGCGCATATCCTGCGGCACAGCGGCTATGGCTGCAATGCTTTTCTGGGCGGTATTTCTGTTAATTATAACAGTAACTACTGGAGCGATAAGCGGAATGTATGCGTCGTGGAAGCCGATGAATACGACCGCAGTTTTCTACGCTTACGGCCCAATATCGCCGTGATCTCCGCCATGGATGCCGATCACCTCGACATCTATGGGACGGCGGAAGCAGTGGAACAGGCCTTCATCGATTTCTCCGGCTGTCTGAAACCCGATGGATTGCTGCTTAGCCGCAAGGGATTGAAACGCGAGGCCGACTTTAAAGGCGACAAGCGCGAGACGTACGGCTTGGAAAAAAATGCAAATTTTTTTTCAAGCGACATCACCATCGACCAGGGCGATTACCTGTTCCGGGTGGAGAGTGCGGATTGGAGTCTCGAACAGGTGGTGCTCTCCATGGGTGGCCGCCATAATGTCGAGAACGCAACCGCCGCCATTGCCGTGGCACATGTCCTTGGCATTTCGGGTGACAAGATCGTGGCAGCCATAGCGGCATTCCGGGGTGTGAAGCGGAGGTTCGAGTACATCGTCAAAAATGCCAGGCACGTCTATATCGACGATTATGCGCACCATCCGGAAGAGCTGAGGGCCCTGATCACCGGCGCCAGGGA
>DASYZH010000039.1:0-13555 GCA_035946435.1 Puia sp.
TTTTTTTCGGTGCCTTCGGCCGGCTGACGAAGGGTCAGCTCCGGTGTTCCAATATCGGGTTGTCCCGGCGTGCGCCGTCTTCGATCGCCTCTTTGGTGCCATAGTCTACGGGTCCATGCTGTATCTTCCGGTTAAGCATAAACAGGAACAGGGCAAACAGCAAAATATATACGATGGTAAAAAGGATCAGCGAGAATACGATCTGGTTGGCGGTGACGACGCGCGACAAAGCATCCGAGGTCCGCAGCAAACCGTAGACTACCCAGGGTTGCCGGCCCATCTCCGCGGTGAACCAGCCGGCCTGGTTTGCGAGCTGAGGCAAAAGGACGCTCAACGCATAAACCCAGAGCAGCCAGCGACGCTCGAACAGCTTTTTCCGCCACCAGAGCCAGCAGCCCAAAAGGGATAGGAAGATCATCGCACAGCCGCATCCGACCATCAGATGATATAGCTGAAAGATGGTATTTACCTGCGAAGGCCTGTCTTCCGGCCGGAAGGCCCGGAGCCCGGTGACAGGCGCGTTGAAATCATGATAGGTAAGAAAAGACAAACCGCCGGGGATCTTGAGTCCACTAGTCCGCTCATCCTTCATGTCTACATAGCCAAAGACAAACATATCCGCGCGTGCCGATGAGTCGAAATGCCCTTCCATCGCCGCCAGCTTTGCGGGCTGATAGCGGGCGACCACCCCGGCGCTGCGGTCACCAAGGAATAGCTGTACCAAAGAGAACACTGTCACGACCACAAGCGCGATCTTGAAACAAGGTCGCGCGATCTCCACATGCTTTTTGTGCAGGAGATACCAGGCGTTGACGCTGAGCACGAGAAACCCGCCGGCGAGGAGAGCGCCAACCCATACGTGCAGCAGCCTGTCGACGCTGGAGGGGTTGAAGACCATGGCCCAGAAATCCGTGATCTGCGCACGGGCATTCATTCCTTCGCCGACAATATGAAAACCGGCCGGCGTCTGTTGCCACGAGTTGGCCACGACGATCCACACCGCCGAAAAGCAGGATCCCAGAAAGACCATGATCGTGGAAAAAAAGTGTACGCCACGGCTCACCCGGTTCCATCCAAAGATCAGGATGCCCAGAAAACCCGACTCCAGGGCAAAGGCAAAGATGCCCTCCGCCGCCAGCGCACTCCCGAAGATATCGCCTACATATTTCGAATAGGTCGCCCAGTTAGTCCCGAACTCGAATTCCATGATGATGCCCGTGGCAACGCCGAGCCCGAAGATCAACGCGAAGATGCGGATCCAGAACCTCGCGGCCATCTCATAGATGCGGTTGCCCGTTCGCAAAAACAGCCCCTCCATGATCACGAGCATGAGGCCCAAACCAATACTCAGCGGCGGATAGATGTAATGAAAACCAATGGTGAAGGCAAATTGAACCCTGGCCAGAATTTCTACATTCATGTGCGTGAGTTTTGAGGCTTTCAGGCAAGCGCTCGGGCGAACTACTTCTTCTTATACACGGGGACATTGCTGCACGCTTCCCCATACATAATACTCTTAACGACGGGCCTTAACCGGCGGGCAATTTCAAGATAGGCGAATCCTTCTACCTGCAGATCGCCACATCCTTTGACCACGACTCTTTTATCGGCAAATGCGCTGGTATCGATGGCGCGTAGATTGGCAAGAAAGGCTTCCCGGAGCGCCGTGGCCCGGTCCCCCAGGACAATGTCTTTTACATATGGCTGTGCCGCAACGGCTATCAGCATATAAGCCCAGGAGGGGATGATCGCATCTGCCGTGCATACCACCGCGAGGATCTTGTCCTGGTAAGCGGACCAGTCGATGGCCTGGAGTGCGGCACGAAAGTCCTTTTCCTTCAGGATCATCTCCATAAACAGCAACGGCTTCACATCGAACACCACGATCTCCTCGCGGGGATAGTATTCTTCGAGGTCCAGCGTCTCCAGCGCGCTCTGCGCTACCTTATTGATGATCTCTTCTGGCACGGGGCAAAGTTACGACAAAATCAAATGAACTTCGGACGTGCGGCCGTTGGCCACAAAAGAAACCCCCTCGTCGGAGGGGGTCTTCGTATTGCGGAAACTCTTGTCGCGGCGGCGCGTCCGCCGCAAATTTTAGTAAAATTTAGCCCGGTAGTCTTTCACCGTCGCCAGCTTTTGCAGCGACTGCGTAATGCCATAATTCACCATGCTCCGCATCTGCTGCTCCATCATGAACCGCTGCTGTGTCACATCGGCATTCGGATTCGACATGGCGCTGACATTCTCCACCTTAATGAAGTAGACACCCGCATTACCCGGGATAGCCGGAGAGATCGGCTTGCCAACCAGGCTCTTGTCGAAAGCGGCGCCGACGACCTTGCCCTCCTGACCCGAAGTAGCACTGAGGGTGCTCCGGACAAACAACACGCTGTCGGCATGCTGTACCGGCACGCCGGCTGCCGTAGCGGCTGCATCCAGCGATGCAGGGTTACCTTCTTTCTTAATGATCTGTTCCGCTTTTTTCTTATTCCGGAGGATCGGCTCGACCTGGTTCCTGGCCTTGGCCGGTGTCATCGTCCCTTCGTTGTTGATCTCCGTGAGAAGCGCCACGACATATTTGTCGCCTACGGGGAACGGTTCGGAGACATTCCCGAGCGTAGCATCATAAGCCCAGCGAACCAGCTGCCGGTTGGCTCCCAGTCCGGGGATATTGACTTCGGTCGGCGTGATATCGGGACCCAGCAATTTCTGCAGATGATATTTCACTACGTTATCGTCAAAGGCCTTCGCGTCGCGGCTTTCCCCTGCGAACTGGCTGGCAAGACCCGAAGCATTCTGATCCGTCTCGGGGCTCGTCTCGATCTTTTTACTGATATAGGCGATCTTATAGGCCGGCTCGAAATTCTTCTGATCGAGGATCTCGATATAATGGTAACCGTATTGGCTCTTTACGACCTTAGTCTCGCCCTTCTTGCCATTGAAGCAAAAATCCGCAAATTCTTTCACCATCCGGTCCGCGGTGAAATAACCCAGGTCTCCGCCTTTTTCTTTGGAACCCGGATCGTCGGAAACTTTCAAGGCAACACTGTCCCAGTTGCCCCCATGTTGCAGGACACTGGCGATGCTATCGATCTTCTTCCTGGCAACACTGTCCTCCATGATCGGCTGACCTTGCTGGTTGACCGTCGCAACAAGGATATGCCGGGCCCGAACGGAATCGGGAAGGGTCTTCTCGTCGACCAGCTTGGCGATTGCATAATTTCCGGCGTCCAGATAGGGACCGTATACCTCCCCTTTGGGTTCGGCGAGAATGGAATCCTTGAAAGGTACCTGAATGCGGCTCTTGCCGATATAGCCGTCGAAATAGGGCGACTCGGTGCCCATGCGGCCCAGATAACCATCGACATCGTTAGTCGCAGCAAAATCCTTTTTCATGTCGGCCAGCTGCTGACGCAGTTTGGCACTGTCACCCGCGCTGGGGGAAGCGTCGAAGGTTACGTAAGCGATGCTCCGGCTTTCTTCCTGCTTGAAGCGGTCTTTATGGGCATCGATATATTCCTGGATCTCCGCGTCGGAGATTTTCACCGAACTGTCGGAGATGCTAAAATAAGGTGTGTTGACATAAGAGACCGAAGCCAGCTGGCTGTTGTCCGCATTCATTTTTTCGATCATCCATTTTGGAACATAGGCACTATTCGCCAGCAGTGCCGTGTATTTCTCGCGCAACCGCATCTTTACGAGCTGGGGGAGCGATTCTTCGAAAAACCGCCGGGCCGCTTCATACTGCCGGGCATCGCCGTTCTTTTTTGGACCGGCCCTATAGATATTACGGAGCTGGTTGATCTGTTCCGCGGCCGCCTGCGAATTGAAAATGCCGGTCTTGGGATCGGTAAAAGCTTGTTTTACATCCTGGATAGCATTCGGACCCACCAGCATGTCGTTCACCTCCCTGTCGCTGACGTCCAACCCGAGATCGGCATAGTCAGTGCTGAGTACGGCATCTTCGATCATTTGTTTCCATACGTTGTCACGGATGTTCTGCAGCATCGCGTCGTTGGTGGGATATCCCCGCTGTTTGTATTGGTCCTCCTGAAGATTGACCTGCTCGTCAAAAGCAGTATATTCGATCTTCTGACCGTTGATCTCTCCGACTACTGTCGAGTGGCCGCCGAAAAACCTGCTGCTCCTGGCGTCCATGAGGAGAAAGCCGACAAGACTCAACGCAATCAAACCAGAGACTAACCAAACTGCTTTTTCGCGTATTTGCTGAATAATTGACATAGTACTATAACCCGCGTTTATACTTTTCTTCAGGCGGATGGCAAAAATAGGGTAAAAAGCAATATGAACAAATTGTGGAAAATAGTGTTAAGTCGGCTTCTGTTCAGGGTTTTAAATACTTTTGATCCCGCAGATCTGCCGGTGGTGCATTTCGTGAAACAATAGTTGTGAAACTATAATCAACAGACCCTTATGGATAAACCCATAATTCGGTGGAAAACCGGGCAAAAGGATCGCCGGTTTTGGGGGATAGAAGGACCAGAAGTTTATTTGGAACGTATCCGGGGCACTTCTTAGTGTACAATCCCCTGGTTATTCCACCGGATCGCACAGCGCAGGGTCAAAATAGTTTTCCGGACCCCTTTTTCCTGCACCGAAGTGGAAAACGCAGAGAAACAGCGATCCAAAGCGGATCATAGATTGTTAAGTAATTGTGGAATAGTGTGTATAAACCTGTATTTTTCGATTTTCAATCACCCGGAAAAATATCTTATCCACTAATCCACCGGTATAGTAGTAGTAGTTTATTTTATAAAAAATAGATAATATTAAATACTATGGCAGATATCAACATAGAAACAGCGAAGCAAAAATTGACAAAGAAAGGATTCTTGGACATCTCGGTTTCGCCGCAGCTGGATCTGTTTCTGGAGATAGAACGTTTGAAGAAGGAAAAAAATGCGGTCGTTCTCGCACATTATTACCAGGAAGCCGATATCCAGGATGTCGCAGACTTTCTCGGCGATAGCCTGGCCCTGGCCCAGCAGGCCGCAAAGACCAAGGCCGACCTCATCGTCTTCGCGGGCGTCCATTTTATGGCGGAGACCGCCAAGATCCTGAACCCAGACAAAAAAGTAGTGCTGCCGGATCTGAAAGCGGGTTGCTCGCTGGCCGATTCCGCGCCGGGGTATCTTTTCAAGGCCTTTAAAGATAAATACCCGGATCACGTGGTGATCTCCTATATCAATTGCTCGGCGGAGGTCAAAGCGCTCAGCGATATCATCTGTACGTCTTCGAATGCCGAAAAGATCATTCAAAGCGTTCCGAAGGACCAGCCGATAATTTTCGCGCCGGACAGGAATCTGGGTGCTTACCTGGTGAAAAAAACTGGCCGTGACATGGTCCTTTGGGATGGAGCCTGCATGGTTCACGAGATCTTCAGCCTGGAAAAGATCACCAGGCTTAAGGTCCGCCATCCGAACGCCAAAGTGATCGCCCACCCGGAATGTGAGGATCCGATCCTGCGCCAGGCGGATTTTATCGGGTCAACCACCGGCTTGCTGAATTATACGAAGAAAGATAGCGCTATGGAATATATCGTCGCCACCGAGACGGGGATATTGCACCAGATGCAGTTATCCTCCCCACAGAAGACGTTTATCCCCGCTCCCCCTACCAACAACTGTGCCTGCAACGACTGTCCCCATATGAAGCTTAATACGCTCGAGAAGCTATATCTGTGTATGGAGTATGAGCAGCCGGAATTGATCATGGACTACGACCTGATGATAGCTGCGCGCAAACCGCTGGAAAGAATGCTCGAGATCAGCGCGAAACCCTAATGATCGGTCGCCGACTGGTCGTTTTTGGTGACCCTTATGAATTATAAAATAGTTTAATATCAACGTCCCATGAATACCATCAGGATCTGTACGTCGCTTGGGTTGACCCCGCTGATGCGGCTTGCCTGACCTAGTGTCCTTGGTTTGATCTTTTTAAATTTCTGCAATGCTTCGTTGGAGAGCGATCCGACGCGGTCGTAGTTGAAGTTCTCGGGGATCAGCAGATCTTCGAGCTGTGACATGCGTTGCACAAGCTCTTTCTCCTTTTCGATATAGACATCGTATTTGATCTGGATCTCGGCTTGTTCCAGAATTTCTGGTGTAAAGTCTTTGAGCTCTTCGTGTAGCCGGGGAATGGCTGTGGTCATGGAGTTGAGATCGATGCCCGGACGGAGAAGCACCTGTTGAGCCTTTTGTTTTTGGGTTAAAGGAGCGCTATTTTTTTCAAGAAGATAGTTTGCGGCTTCAGCGGGTTCGAGCGAGAACTGCTCCAGGGTCTTCTTGATCTTTTCTACGCCTTCTTTTTTTCGGATCGTTTTTTCCATTCTTTCCTGGCTTGCGAGTCCAAGCCGATAGCTCATTTCCGTAAGCCGAAGATCGGCGTTGTCCTGACGAAGGAGTGTTCTGAATTCTGCCCGTGAGGTAAACATGCGATAAGGTTCTTCGGTACCCTTGCTGATGAGGTCATCGATGAGTACCCCGATATAAGCCTCGCTTCTTTTGAGGATCACGGGTTCCAATGAACGGATCTTTTGATGTGCGTTGATGCCGGCCATGAGTCCCTGACAGGCGGCTTCTTCATAGCCGGTAGTGCCGTTGATCTGTCCGGCGAAGAAAAGGTTCCCGAGGCCTTTTGTCTCGAGTGAATGGTACAGTTGAGTGGGCGGAAAATAATCATATTCGATCGCGTAACCCGGCCGAAATATCCTTACGTTCTCAAAACCGGGGACCTGCTGAAGAGCCTGGAATTGGACGTCTTCGGGGAGGGAGGTGGAGAAACCGTTGACATAGATCTCGATTGTATTCCATCCTTCGGGTTCAATAAAGAGCTGGTGTCTTTCCCTGTCGGCAAAGCGATTGATCTTATCTTCTATGCTTGGGCAATAGCGGGGTCCTACCCCTTCGATCCTACCGGTATACATGGGGCTGCGGTCGAAACCTGTTTTCAGGATATCGTGCACAGTCTGATTAGTATAGGTGATCCAGCAGCTTCTTTGTTGGGTTGGCTTGGGAACATCCAGGTAGGAGAAACCTACGATGGTGTCATCACCTTTTTGTTCTTCCATTTTGGTATAGTCAAGACTGCGGCCATCGATCCGGGGCGGAGTGCCGGTCTTGAGGCGATCGCTTTCAAAACCAAAGGAGACGAGTTGTTCGGTTATTCCCGTTGCGGCTTTCTCGGCTACTCTACCACCGCCGAAACGTTTCTCACCGATATGGATGACGCCGTTTAGAAAGGTGCCGCTGGTCACGACTACGGCCTTAGCGGCGATGGTATGACCCAAACCCGTAATCACACCGCATACCCTATTGTCTTTAACTACGAGTGAGCTAACCATATCCTGATAAAAGTCGACATTGGGGGTTTGTTCCAACATTTCCCGCCAGGTAGCCGCGAAAAGCATCCGATCGTTTTGCGCCCGGGGGCTCCACATGGCGGGACCCTTGCTGCGGTTCAACATCCGAAACTGGATCATGCTTTTATCGGTAACGATGCCTGAGTAGCCACCCATAGCATCTATTTCCCGGACGATCTGGCCTTTTGCAATACCACCCATGGCCGGGTTGCAGCTCATTTGGGCAATAGTCTGCATGTTCATGGTCACCAAAAGGACTTTTGAACCCAGGTTAGCGGCTGCTGCAGCGGCTTCGCAGCCGGCGTGTCCGGCGCCAACCACGATAACATCATATTCTTGAAACATGGTGCAAAATTACATCTAATTTATTGCCCTTCGGACGCACGGCATGCGGCCGTGTAACGTTCCACGGGGAACGTTTCAAGATTCGTTTTATTTGGCCGTGATTGGTGTTTCACGTGGAACACATCGGGGAATCGTCACGTGTCGTCACGCGGTGCCGTATATGCTTAGATATTTCTCCTCCATCTGCCTCATCTCCTTTTCCTGCCCAGGAGTCTTATCCTTATATCCACACAGATGAAGGGCTCCATGAAAGATCACCCGCAGCATCTCCCTCTTTAAAGAGCTCCCAAATTCGCGTGCATTCTCCCTGACCCGATCAACACTTATATAGATTTCGGCGTTTATTGGTTGACCCTTTTCCGAAAGATCAAAGGTTATTATGTCGGTGTAGAAGTCATGGTTAAGATATTGCCGGTTGATCTTCAGTAAGTAATTGTCCGAGCAAAAGATATACTGCAATTCACCCAGGCTTTTCTGTTCCTTTTTGAAAAGGGCGGCAAGGAACTTCCTAAGGCGGTTCCTATCCCGGAGATCCAGAGGTTCGAGAAAATTGAACTGAATGGTGGGAATAGTCATAATTTTATCATTGAGATGCGATAAGCATCTCGTCCACGGGCGAGCGGAGCGAAACCCGCGAACGAGGGCCGCACCGGTGGTGCGGGCCTAAGTCCAACAATCATTAGCCGGTTAAGAAAAATACACTATTTTTTGTCAGGGCATTTTTCTTAACCCCAAAGTAAGGATAAAATGAAGAGATTATCAGAGTTAGAGCCAGGAACCGTTGCCAGGATACATTCTTTCGAAAATAATGACCTCTTTTTGAAGCTCATGGAAATGGGCTGTGTGCCCGGGGAACTCATCAGGGTAGAGCAGATTGCCCCCCTCGGAGACCCTATTTCGATCACGGTCGCAGGTTATAATCTGAGCTTACGCCTGGACGAAGCCGACAACATCTTCATGGAGGAGGGTGACAAATGAAGGTTGGACTCTATTTCGGATCATTTAATCCGATCCATCATGGCCATTTACTGATCGCCGCTTATGTTTTAAACCATACCGAATTGCAACAGGTATGGTTCGTTGTTTCACCTCAGAACCCCCTGAAGCCTGCTGCCTCCCTACTGAATGAATATCACCGGTTGTATTTGGTGCAATTGGCCGTGGAAGGTGAGAAGAATTTGAAGGCCTCGGATATCGAATTCAAGCTACCCAAACCCTCCTATACGATCGATACCCTCACTTATCTACAGGAAAAATATCCCAATCACGAGTTTTCCGTCATCATGGGAAGCGATAGCTTCCAGAATCTGCCCAAGTGGAAGAATGGCGAATGGTTGCTCCAGCATTATCCCCTCTATATCTATACCCGGCCCGGTTACGAAAACCCACCGGCCTATCCGGGTGCGAAAGCGATCCATCACCTGGATGCTCCCCTCCTACCCATCTCTTCGACCGACATCCGCAAAAACATCAAAGAAGGGAAGTCGATTCGTTATCTCGTTCCCGAAAGCGTCCTCACCGAGATCGAGCGGAATGGGTATTATAAGTAGGCGTGGATCACGCAAGCCCAGCCTGGTCCTTTTTTGGTAAAGACGCCACGACCAGCCTGTAGGAATCATCGATCATTTGCCGGATGATCTTTACAGGAATGCTTCCGTCCGCGGTAATAGTATTCCAAAGCTTCTTATTCATGTGATAGCCGGGTTGTACGGCTGTATACTGCTCCCGCCATTCGATGGCCTGCTCCGGATCGCATTTGACATTGAATTCGAGCACCGGCACATCCAGCCGCGCTAAAAGAAACACCTTCCCCTTGACCTTAAAGACCAGGACATTCTCACCAAAAGGAAAACCTTCTTCCACGGCCTTCTTAGCCAAACAATAGTCGCGTAAAGATTCAATATCCATAAAAAGTAGTTTTTGATTTGTCGATGCCGGGCTCAGCCGTGGCTCGGGCACCCTGCGCTATCCGGGTAACGGTGCGGCGCATGCGCGTCACGCCTGGCATTATAACTAATATACGTTTTATAAGGAGGCATACCCAGATTTTAACCTGCGGTAGTAACCGAATAATGTATATTGCGCGGGTGACTGTCTTATTCCGTCATATCGCGTTTTTAAAATCAGTAATCCTTTATAGCCTCACTGCTTTTGGCGGGCCCCAGGGACATTTTGGTATGATGATGAAGACCTTTGTACACCGGCGGAAAGATATCACCGAGGAAGAACTAATGGACTATAGCGCCTTCTGCCAGCTGCTTCCCGGCGCCTCTTCTACGCAGACGCTGACGCTTATTGGCTACAAACGCGGCGGAGTCGTCCTCGCAGTGCTGACCCTCATCATCTGGACCCTGCCTGCCTGCTTTCTGATGGCCCTGTTCTCTTTCTTCCCGATGCGAACCACGGCCTTGTTTCGTTTCATCGGCCCTATGACGATCGGCTACCTGATCTTTGCAGCCCAGCAGGCTTTTAGAGTCTCCATCCATAATACCATTACCCGGGCGATCCTCGTGATCAGCTCCCTCGCGACCTTCCTCCTGTTTAAATGGCCGTGGATCGTGCCCATCCTCCTGGTGCTCGGCGGCTTCGTGACCAACCTGAGCAGCCGGCGTATCCCCCAGGTGGAGGTGCTACCCAAAAAGATAAAATGGGGAAATATCTGGCTCTTCGCCATCATCTTTATCCTGGCCGGCGCAAGCTCCGAACTGGCTCGAAAAAACAACTGGCCCAACCGCCGTCCCCTAAACCTTTTCGAGAATACGTATCGTTTCGGTTCGTTGGTGTTTGGCGGCGGGAATGTGCTCATGCCCATGATGTACGAGCAGTATGTGGCGCGGCCGGAGTCACAGAAACTCATCCAACGCAACCCGAATATCATCAAGATGAACCGGGACGACTTTTATTCCGGCTGGGGCATGGTCCGCGCTATTCCCGGACCCGTGTTCTCGGTCGCCTCCTATATCGGTGGTGTCGCCATGAAAGACAAAGGCCCGGGGCTGCAGATCCTCGGCTGCTTTATCGCCGCCACGGGTATCTTCCTGCCCAGCGCACTGCTGGTACTTTTCTTCTTCCCCATTTGGCATAACCTGAAAAAATATGCAACGGTCTACCGCGCCCTGGAAGGGATCAACGCCGTAGTAGTCGGCGTCATGGTGGCTGCGGCCTTGTATATGATGAACGATTCCAAGTGGGCCGGGTGGAGCGATATCGTCCTCAACCTGCTGGTGATAGGTGTGACGTGGACCCTGCTGAACTATTCGAAACTGCCCTCCCCCGTGATCGTGATGATCTGGCTCGCCCTGGGTTGGGGATTTGTTCTTGTTTAAGCGCCGCCGCTGGCCGCTCCGGGATTTCCGCTCCCCGACCCGCCACCCGAAGGCTTGGGCTTCCGCTCATGATGATGATGCCCGCCATGACCCTTGTGGCCGTCGCGACGCTGGCCGCCGCCATGTGCACGTTGCCCATCACCGCCTCCGCTCTGCTGGCCGTTCGATCCACCACCACCGCCATGTCCCCGCTGCCCGCCTCCGCCACCAGGACGCTGTCCTCCGCCCGGTCCGGGCCCGCGATGCCGCGACTTGGATCTGCTCCGCGGACTATACTCCGGCGCCGGCCCAAATTGCTCGGGCACAGCAGCCTTGTTCACCGGTGAACCCAACAATTCTTCAATGCCCCGAAACTTATTTTGCTCCTTTTCGCTGATAAACGTATATGCCACCCCATCCGTCTCCGCACGCGCAGTCCGGCCGATACGATGTATGTAATCCTCGCCGTCATTGGGAACATCATAGTTGATGACCATCTCGATATTGTCGATGTCGATGCCCCGCGACAAGATATCCGTGGCTACCAGGATCGGCAACCGCTGACTCCTGAATTCCAGCAACACCTGCTCCCGCTCACTCTGCTCCAGATCGCTGTGGATCTCCTTCACATTGAATTTCGATCGCCGAAGCTCGGCTGTTAACTGCTTGACATTGTGTTTTTTAGAACAAAAGATCAGCGTGCTCTTCAGATTCGAGGTCTTTAGCAACCACTTTACCAATGGAATCTTCTGCGGCTCATATACAACGAAGGCCCCCTGAACGATTTTGGCAGGCGGTTTGGATATTGCAATATTGACCTCCTCGGGTTCATGAAGGATCTTTCGGGCCAAATCCCGGATTTTCATGGGCATTGTCGCAGAAAACAGCAAATTTTGCCGTTTAGGGGGCAGAAAGGAAATGATCTTCATGATATCGTCATAGAAGCCCATGTCCAGCATCCGGTCCGCCTCATCGAGCACCAGATATTGCAGACCCTGGGTCTTGACATAACCCATATTCAAGTGGGAGATCATTCGACCGGGTGTACAAATGACGACATCGGCCCCGCGCGAAAGGGCCTGCTTTTCCGTGGAAAAATTGCTGCCATCACCACCGCCATAAACAGCGATGGAGCTTATCGGGGTGAAATAAGACAACCCCTCCAGGTTTTGCGCTATCTGGATCGCCAGCTCCCGTGTGGGAACGATCACGAGCGCATTCACCTGGTCATCGTGCCGGGATGCCAGCAGCCGATTGACGATAGGCAATAGAAAAGCAGCGGTCTTTCCCGTACCCGTTTGGGCGGAAGCGATGATGTCTTTTCCTTTTAAGATCAGCGGAATAACCTGTTCCTGTACCGGAGTGGCGTTTTCGTAACCTGAAGCCGCTATGCCTTCGAGCAGGTTTTCATCGAGGCCAAATTCTTTGAAAGTCAAAATCGAGATAATTATTAATAGAACTAAAAGCCGCTGAAAGCGGCTTGAGCACACTAAAGTTCGGCTTTTTTAGCGGAACTTACGCACAGACGCGGCTTTTTGGCAA
The DNA here is from genome assembly GCA_035946435.1 of Puia sp. GTDB lineage: Bacteria > Bacteroidota > Bacteroidia > Chitinophagales > Chitinophagaceae > Puia. The sequence goes on from DASYZH010000039.1 coordinate 12,577, forward strand.
AATAAAGCCCGCCTTTAGTAACTTTCGGGTGGGAAACAGGCGGAAAGTGAGGTGTGGGTCAAACTTAACTAACATGACGGCAGAACATCAACGACTGGCAGCTAACGCTGCTAAAAAGATACCTTTAGAACAGTGGGGACCGTATCTGAGTGAGAGACAATGGGGAACAGTAAGAGAAGACTATAGCCCTTATGGGGATGCCTGGCATTATTTCCCCTACGACCAGGCTCATTGCAGAACCTATTTCTGGGGCGAGGATGGACTCGGGGGCATCTCCGATTTCTTTCAAAACCTGTGTTTTGCCGTAGCCCTCTGGAACGGCAAAGACCCGCTCCTCAAAGAACGCCTTTTCGGGCTCGGCAACACCGATGGGAATCACGGTGAAGACGTTAAGGAACTCTACTATTATCTTGATAATACGCCCACGCACTATTACATGGAATACCTGTACAAATACCCGCAACAGGAATTTCCATATAAAAGACTTCTCGAGGAGAACCGTAAACGTTCGCGTGAAGAACCGGAATACGAGATCCTCGACACCGGCGTCTTCGACAAAGAAGAATACTTCGACGTCACTATCAGCTATGCCAAACAGAACTCCCGCGATATCTTCATCCGGATCAACATCCACAACCGCTATCATAAAGCAGCCGATATCACCGTACTGCCCACCCTCTGGTTCTACAACCGCTGGCAATACGATGGCCTCGAGAAAAAACCGGTGATCACGGCCCGCGATAAGAATTCGGTGAAGGCGACCCATAGCCGGCTGGGCTCCTATTATTTTTATTTTCAGCCGCCGCAATACAGCTTGTTCACCGAGAACGAAACGAACCTGGAAAAGGTCAACGGCGCGCCAAACCGGACGCCCTTCGTAAAGGACGCCTTCCATGACGCCATTGTCAAACAGGCAAACCTGGACGCGCTGCGGCAAAAGAAAGCGGGCACCAAATTCGCCCCCGTGTACCAGTATTCC
>DASYZH010000040.1:0-18994 GCA_035946435.1 Puia sp.
CCGATTACAACTCGGGCAAATACAATGACGCGCTGGACAATTTCGAAGGCGCCATCCGCACCAGCACCTACATGACGGCCAAAGGCTGGACCAAGCTGCCCATCGATACCACCTCTACCTTGTATGCCGGCATCTCCGCCGAAAAAGCGCAGAAGAAAGATACGGCAGCCATCTATTATGGTAAGCTCGCCGATGCCGGTATATCCAGCATCAACGGCACCAATATGATCGACATCTACAAATGGCTGGTGGACTATTACAATACTAAAAAGGACGACGCCAACACCCAGAAATACCTTCGGCTCGCTGAGAACAAATATCCCGACGACCTGTTCTGGCCCAGCACCCGGCTGGACATTCTCCGCGAGAAAGGCAACAAAGATTCGCTCTGGGCGGAATATGACACCATCACCGCGAAATTCCCCAAGAACCACCTGTTCTTCTTCAACTATGGTCTGGAACTCTATCAATATGCCAACGATACCAGCTCGGGCCATCGTCCGGCCAACTACGATACGCTTATCGGCAAGGCCCAGGTCGAGCTGAAAGCCTGTCTTGCGCTGCAACCCGATTATCCGCAAGCCTCGCTGGTCCTTGGTCAGATCTACTACAACCAGGCCATTGATATGCAGGCCGCTACCAAGAAGATTCCCGGCAAAGCTCCGGAAGACATCAAGAAGAGGGCCGACCTGCGTATCGCTGCCGGTAAGAAATTCGATGAGGCCATTCCTTATTTCGAGACCGTGGACAAAGACCTGGGCTCGAAAGGAAAGCTTAAAATGGATGAGAAGAGCGCGCTCAAAGATGCGTATGATCTGCTGACGAACATCTACACCGACAAGAACATCAAGGATAAGATCGACTATTGGACGAACAAATACAATAACGTCGATAAAGATCACTAAAAAGAGATTCTCCCCAGCGAACCCCGGCCAACGCCGGGGTTTTTGCTTGGCAGCCGGCCGGGCCGGCTATGACACCACCAGCCCTTTTTGGTCCAGCAGCTGATAGATCTGCGTACGGACCTCGCCGGTGGTATAGGCCGTCTTCGTGATGTCTTTTATCCAGAAATAGACCCGCAGCTCCTCGGCTTTGGAGCTTACGGTATTGACCAGCACCTCGGGATCGCGACGATCCAGCACGTTGGGATGTTGCCGGACAAGCTCCTTGACCGCACTCGTGTCGATGGCCGCGGGATCGGCCGGTTTCTCGATCGTAAAGGTGAGCGCGATGCGGACATGGTTATTGCTCAGCGTCCAGTTCACAATATGATTGCTCAGCACATCGCCGTTGGGAATGATGACCTCAGCACCTTCTTCGGTCAGCAGGGTGCTGCTGCGGATACCGATCTCTTTTACGCGGCCCCGTTTGTCGCCTACTTCCACGGTATCGCCGATACGCACCGGCCGGTCGAAGATGAGGATGATGCCCGATACAAAATTATTGACGATATTCTGAAGACCCAGGCCGACGCCTACGCCCAAGGCGCCGAGGATCACCGTGATCCGGTCTACCGAAAGGCCCGAGGCAGCCACCGCCAGCAGAAAGCCACCGATAAGCAGCACCAGCCGGGTGATCAACAGCCGCGAGCGCTGTCCCCTGTCGTCCATCGCCGCATCATCCCCGGTGTCGCCAAAGAAATAGGCGATGAACCGTTGCAGAAAATTGGCCAGCCAGATGATGCCGAGGAAAAGGATCAGCCCGCCCGGCGTGAACGAGAAATTGCCCACTTCCCGCGGGGTATTGAAGAAGTCAATGAGCAGATCGTTTGCCGAATCGAAGAGGTTGAGGTTGGTGCTGAAGACGATCAGCCACAGGATGCCTGCCAGCAGCAGCGCAAACCGCCGGATCGACCGGGTCACCGGCGCCAGGTCGAAGGCTTCGGGATAGCCTTTACGTATCCGGCTGGCCTCGATCTGCAACAGGAACGCTTCTTCGACCAGTTTGACGAAGACAGCCAGGCTGATGGTCTGGGCAAAAGAATAAACGGCGGTAGGGCCGAAGATCTGCGAGAGGGTCACCCGGCCGAAGAGGTTGCCAAGCACCGCCAGCAGGTTCAGCGTCAGGTAAAGCCCCCCGGCGGCATAGACGAACTTGAGTTGTTTCCCCATGCGGCGTTTGCTGAAGACATACCAGGCCATGAAGACCACCGAGCCCAGGTCTATGATGAACTCGGCCCAGCGTTGCGCCGACAACGGCAGCCCCAGGATGCGAATGATGGGCAGCAGCAGGAAAAGGAGCAGGAAAAGCAACCAGCCATAGAAAAGATAACGCGAGAGATGCTTCTTCAAGATAAAGGTGAGGACGATCATCAGCAGGAATTCGACGCTTTCAATATAGATGGCGGGGGCATGCAGATCGAACAGCGGTGCCAGGCTGCCGATAAAGATCAGCGCTCCGCCAATGGGGTAGGGGTTGACGAAGCTGAAGTGGAAGGGCTCGATGGCGTTCAACCGCTTGAGCCTTCGCAGGCTGCGGAAATTATACCAGACCCAAAGGAAGAAGAGCAGTCCGGTGACCAGCAGCCAGACTCGCTTGGTCCGGGTGTTTTGAAAATAAAAACGGGCCAATTGCTGCTCGCTCGATATACTCTTCGCGAGGCTCTTGCTGGAATAGGACCGGCTAGTGGTCCGCGGCTCCCAGAGATAGCGCCGTTCTTTTCCAAACGCCTTGGAGCCGACTTCTTTCAGCGCCACATCTACCTGGTAGGACAACTCGTTGATCGTGATCGTATGCGTCGAGGCTTCGGCTTTCAGCGCGTTCACCGTTTGGCTGTTCAGCGACACGAGGCTGTCTACCTGCCGCCATTTGGTTTTGAGCTGTACCAGCTGTAGGCTGAACGTATCCTTTAGCGCGGAATCGCGAAAGACGTGGAGGATCAGTGTATCCTTGCGCAGCCCTGCGATCTCTTTCCGGATGCCGTCCAGCGCCGTATCGTACTGGTTCAGTGTCTTGGAGTACCCGTGTACATTCAGAGCCAGCGCGTCCAGCAGGGTGTTGAACATTTGCAGATTACGGACGTTCAGCGAGCGGTCGTTCTGCGGCGCGGCCATGCGGTCTTTGAGGATGTTGAGGGCCGAGTCTTCGGTTTCCAGGGCATTGTCGATCTCCCCGAGACGGGAGAACGATTCGGTGATCACCGGTACCTTGTTCAGGAGCTGAAACAAATGTTCCAGGTCTTCCGCATAGTCGCTGGTGGTAGGCTCCGGGCTCGAGGTAAAGAGGGTGGAGTCGAACTTACGGCGGACATGCCTGAAGGTTTCCCTGTAGAAATCGCTTTTCCTGCGTATCCTTTCAGGTTTCACGGAATCCTTTTTGGCGACGGGAGGGCGAATGGTGGTATCCTGGCCATAGACACAAAGGGACACCAGTATCCCAAGTACGAATAGGATATTTTTCATGAGTTATGCGACGTTAGGTACAAAACTACTGAAAAACGGCAAGCCACGCGCGCATTAAAGGAGCATGTCCATGGTGTTCTCCATGTTCCGGAACCGGATGGAGTCGATGATGTACAATCCGCCCATGATCACCCCGAATCCGCCAATGAGCAGGGTGATGCTGGTGGCCCGGGCAAAGGAGCTAAAGAGCAGCAGGAATCCGAATACCGCGAAGATCAGACCCACGGCCATGACATATGGCCAGCCGCGTACCCGCGCACGTAGCGAGATGGCCGCCATGATCTTGAGCAGCCCGACGAGGAAGAGCCAGGAACCGATAAAATAAGGCAGGGCGACAAAAGCGAGCAGCGGATTGAGCAAAAAGAGGATGCCGAAAAAAAGATGCAGGATACTTTCCGCCTGCAGCCAGTTGCGTTCGCGTGGCCGCATGGGGCGGATGATGATCATTGCCGTTAGCAGTCCCCCGTTGAGGAGCAACCCCACACCGGCGAATTTGGTAAGCTTGACGTAGCTGCTCAAAGGGTCGATAAACGCAAGAATGCCAACGCTTAGAAAGATAACGCCTGCTATGAGCAACAAGCCCCACGTAGCAAAGTTTTTGGGTGTGGACATGCGACAAGATAAAAAATTTTCACGAAAGGTTGCATAATTCAAAAGCGCGTATTATGTTTGTACTCGTACCCAAGTCCCACGAAACACCCTCTCTTAATTTTTTTCCTTACTGACCTCTCGCAAAGTTTTCTGGTATCCTCTGTAATTGCCGCGGTCCAATGACTATGAGCTTTTCCAAGAGCTTAGTATTATTCAACATAGTCTTTTATCATCTAAATGTACCCGCAATGAAAACTTTGATCAGCCTCCTCACCCTCACCGCAATTGTGTTTGCGTATGTGCTTAGCGCTTCCCTTTATGTACAGGGAGAATTAGTTTCCGCCTATCTGCTTGTTATCTCCTCCATCGCCGGATGCACGCTCTGGATCAAATCGCACGATCTGCTCAAGGTTCACGCACGCAAAGCGGCGTAAACACCATCTTCCACGATTTTCCGCAGTAGTATCATTTAACTTCCTCCACCACAAAAGTAACACGTCATGAAAACGTTTATCAGCATCATCACGCTTATCGCTATCGTAGCCGCTTATTTCTTCAGCGTTTCCCTGTATGTGCAAGGCGAATTGCTCTCCGCATATACCCTCGTGGTAGCTTCCATCGCCGGCGTTTCGGTATGGATCCGCAAACATGATCTGTTCCGGATACACTAGGCGTTTGCCGGCGTGATCATTCGGTGAAAGTTCCGTAATTTGAGGAAAACACACCATGATCCAGGCACTCGACCGTCAGCGTGCTATCTTTCTGCATGGCCTGGCCGGAAAACGATCCGTCGTTCCGTTCCCTGCTGAAGCGCTCCGCGACCTGGCCCAACAATGCATGTCCACCCGCGCCTGGGCTTATATCGACGGCGGCGCAGGCAACGAAGAGACACTCGAATCCAACCGATCCGCTTTTTCTCACGTCCATATCCGGCCGCGGATGATGCATCCCAACGAAACGGCCGACTTCTCCAGTACCCTACTCGGCATACCCCTTGCCTTTCCCGTGTTGCTGGCGCCTATAGGCGTCCTCGACTTGATCTGCCCGAAGGCCGATCTTCATGTCGCGCGGCAATGTGCGGACACCGACGTGCCCTTCATCTTCTCCAACCAGGCCGGCACGGCCATGGAAACCTGTGCACAGGCGATGGGCGATACCCCACGCTGGATGCAGCTCTATTGGAGCAGATCCGATGAACTCGTCATGTCTTTTGTCCGGCGGGCGGAAGCCACGGGCTGCAGCGCGCTTGTCCTCACCGTGGACACGACCCTGCTGGGCTGGCGCAGCCGTGACCTGGACCTGGCGTACCTGCCCTTTCTTCGCGGCATGGGCATAGCTCAATATACTTCTGACCCCGTTTTCCTCGAGCTGTTACGTAAAGGTGGTGTGAAGTCCCAAGACCCCGTGCCCAAGCCGGCGATCACCCTGGCAACGATCGCCGCAATGCTCCAGCTGAAACGCAATTACCCCGGCGGGTTCTGGAAAAATCTCCGCAGCAAAGAGCCGCTGGAGGCCGTCAGGCTTTTCATCAACATCTACTCCAATCCTGCCCTGAGCTGGGACAAGCTGCGATGGCTGCGCACCCAAACGCGGCTGCCGATCCTCGTCAAGGGCATCCTGCGGGCCGAAGATGCCCTACAGGCGCGGGACTCCGGTGCGAACGGGATCATCGTCTCCAATCATGGCGGCCGGCAGGTCGACGGGGCGACGGCCACGCTGCATGCGCTCACAGCGATCCGCAAACAGCTGCCCAAACCGTTTCCTGTTCTGCTCGACAGCGGCATCCGCAGCGGAAGCGATATGTTCAAGGCCCTGGCCCTGGGTGCCGACGCGGTGCTGTTAGGTCGCCCATACGCCTACGGCCTTGCGATCGACCGTCACCAGGGTGTTCGCGATACGATCCTCAACCTGCTGAACGATTTCGAGCTCACGGCGCGTTTGGCCGGCTGCCGGAGCCTCAAAGAGATCGACGCTGATATGGTCACCACTCAATAATATCCCCTAATGATGAAACCTTGTCGAACACCCCTCCCGATCGCGCTGCTCCTTCTTTTTTCCTGTCACCAGCGGCCTGCCGTCACGGCTCACCGCGATACAACCGCATCAGCCGCAAGCGATACCACACAGGTTGCAAAAGATCTCACCTCGCTTTCGCTCGGTGAATTTTATTTCGGGATCAGCCCCGACTTCGATTATGGTTCTTATTTTTTATTCCGGAACAACCCCGCCATGACCAATGCGCGGAAATGGTCGCAATTCTCTTTTTATACCCACAACTATTAAAAGCTCACTTTCACCAGCGCCGTCATATAGAACAGGTTGGAACCGATCTCCGATCCGGCGATGACATGCTGCGGCAGCACGTAAGCGGGTGTCAACATCAATTTGAGCTTGCCGAGCCCATACACCACCGGGCAGCTGACCTCATAGGCGAGAATATTGAATTGCTCGCTGCTGGCCGTGACCTGCTGTTGCTCAACGGGGATGAAGAGGAACTGCTTCTCCTGGTAATACGTTGTCGTAAAGTTTTGGGTGCCGGCCGAGACGGTCGCCGTGGGGTCGAGGACGAGTACACCCTTTTTGCTGATGACGTTGGGGATACGGATGATATGATCAAGACCGGTTTGGGTATTGTAATCGATCTGGTTACTCCAGCGGGCGCTGGCGGTGACGGTGATATTGGCCACTTTGTTCAGCTGCGTGATACTCGCCGACGCCATCTCCCTGACCACGGATTCGACGAGATCGATCCCCGGCTGATAGAGAAAGCGCGAGACGGACAGATTCCCTGCCCAATGCTTGCCGGCGCTGTCGCCGAAATTATAACCGGCTTCCAGCAGGGTCGCAGCATATTGGGATTGCAGGCTGTTTTCGATTAACACAAAAGTCGAGTTGACATAGAGGCCATTCTTCAGCGAGATCCCGAGAAAAGGACAGATGCCCTTGCTTCGGAGGCTGTCTACACGGCCATAATAGTTCAAACCGGAATTGTAGAGGACGCCGCCATTGACATGGACAAAAGCGGAGTCCTGGGCATAGCTCAATTGCGCGACGAGCAGGAGCGAGAGGGTTAGACGGAGCAGACGTGACATAGACGAATGTTTTGAAAGGACAGGGATGTTATAAAAACATCGGGACAAGTTACCCTGCCCCGGTCGCCCAAAGGGGAGGGATTAATGAACGGACACTTTAGCGGAAGTATTCACTGAAGCATTAGCGCCCGCAGACCCACCGTTCTTAGACGCGCCTGCGGCGGTCGTGGACTGAACACTGGCGGAGCCGGAGGTATTGTTAACTGTTGACTTTGCGACATCGGAAGTCGCGTAAGCCGCGTTGTTGGAGGCTGCGACCGACGCATGAGCGGTGTTGTTAGCCGTTGTGGCGGTGGTCTGAGCGGTCTTGGAGGCGGTGGATGCCGAAGCCTTTGCAGCATCGCCGGCCGTCGCCGTGGATGCCTTTACAGCCGCGTTGCTCGTCGCAGCGGTCGCCCTCAGCGCATGGCTGATGGCCGGCGTATTGACACTCGCGGCAGAGGTTACCCGCGTATTGGCGACGGCGCCAAGCCGGATCTGGGCGGAAGCCTGATTTACGATTCCAAATGATGCGATAACAATGGTTGTGATGATGATACGTTTCATAAAAGTGATTTTAAAACTATATCCATCCAACCAGGAATTTGTTACCCCCTTTTTCGCCGTTATTTTATAAGATTTTCTAACTCATTAGCTTTCAAATGCTCAGGGGCCATTTCGGGGATCTTTTGCAGCCATTCCAGGGCGAGGGTCTTGTTTTTTTCTTTGGCATAGGTCAACGCCATATAGAAAGCGGCCTCGTTCTTCATAACACTACCGCGGTCATAGACCTGTGTCAGGGAATTTCGTGCGAGCGCCGTGTCGCCCGTATGCCAGGCCGCTATCCCGAGATAGAAGAGTGCCAGCTGGCTGCTGGTATCGGCGACGACCGCCCCATTCAAAAGCGGAAGGGCCTTATCGAATTGCTTTGAATTAAAGTATACGGCCGCTTCTTGCAAGAGGCTGTCGGTTTGAACCCCTCTTTCTGTAATGCCGATCATCTCCGTCTGTCCAAGCTGGTCGAGTTTATGATTATAATCGCTGGGCCATAATAAGACCGTTGCCGCAAGGATGCAGGCCGCGGCGGCCACCGGCGCAAGCCACCGAAGCATACGGACCCTGCTGGCAGGCCGCCTGGACGTCCCCGGTTCAAAGTATTTTGTATTGAGCTGGGTAGTTCGTTGGATCAGCGCTTCGCGGGTTGGATCCTCGGGAAGCCGCTCCTGCAGAACCGCTTTCAGTTCCCGGTACTCCGCCACTTGCGCGGCAAGTTGGGGATCGGTGTGCATCGCCGCCTCGAAAGCCCCCGACTCTTCGGTACTCAGCTCGCCATCCACATAACGGATGATCCATTGATTATCGTAAGTGGCCATAAATTACTATTTCTGTGCTTGTATATAGGATAATAGTGTCGCCATACATTCAGATTTCTTTTTTCGCAGATAGCCATACGTGACGCCCAGCCGCTCGGCGATCTTTTCCTGGGCCTCACCCGTGAGACTCAGTGTAAGGATCTCTTTGCATTTGTCCGCCAGCCGGGCAAATTGTTCAAGAAAAAGCCGGGCGCGCGATTCCTCGGCCGCGAGCTGTTCGGCCCGGGCAAAAACGTCTTCGCCTAAAAGAGATACTTCTTCTGTGGAATTTGTTACCCGGTGAAGTCCTTTTTTCTTTTGCAGATTGTACCATTTCCTTTTACACACCAGCAACAGAAAGGCCTCAAAAGGACAGCTAAGCTGCAAGCCCTTATACCGGGCCTGGTTATACAGATCGATCAGGGACTCCTGAAAGACATCGGCCGCGTCATCTTCGGACCCGCCGTTCTTGCAAATGAAGTTTCGGATAGTGCCGGCATATTTCCGGTAGATCTCGTCCACCGTGGGGCCGTCGCCCGCTAATAAACCCTCGATATAACGCTGGTCCGGATGTATCGGCATTCCAGAGATTTTGAACGAATATAAAAAAATACGGCAAAGGGGGTAACAAAACTATGCGTTGGTTGATATCTTTAAAGTATGAAGGTGACGATCTTTTGCCTCTTGTCGATCCTGGGGCTGAATGCTTTTTCCCAGGACACCATTCCGCCTACCCTGCATATCGAGGAGACAGGCGATAGTGTCAGGCTGTCGGCCACATTGAGACCGTTGAGACAGATCGCGGGTGCACCTTCGGCCTTTTACAGCTATTTCTGGGAGCTGGGCGACGGTCATTTTAGCTTCGATAAGGCGCCCGCATATGCCTACCGTGATACGGGCACGTATGCTATCCGGCTCTATGCCACGAACAATTACGACGACGGCAAGGCGCCGCCTACCCGGCCCAGAAAAGTCAGGATCAAAAAAAAGTCTTTGACCAAAGATGCCTGGGTCTCCCATTTTTTTCATGGCAGCGGGGATGTCGAGCTAAAGATCAATCGCTATCCCAAGCCCGGGGAAGACTTCGTGGCGATCCTCGGCTATCGTAACCAGTACCAGGACAGTCTTAGCGGAAACATCGTCTTGTTCTATAACGACAGGCAGCTGGACCGTCAGGGCTTTTCGCTGGCTGAACAGCGTTTTTATCATCGTGAAGATCATGGAAACCTCGAGTCCCTCACGGCGCGGGTTGACCGCCAGGCGTTACAGGAAGAGGTGGCTTTTGAATCCCGGGCGCATGGACCCATGATCGGGGCGGACGACGCACCAGGCGGGGCAAACGGGGCCGTAGCACGCGTCTTCGAAGATTTTTCCAGCGAGACGCAATCGATGCTGCATTCCCTCGAAGACAACTATAGCAGCCATGCCGTGGTACATTTTCACTCGATCGCCAGGGGCACGGAGCAGTTTGTCTTCATGGATATGAACACACTACCCGAAATGCTCCAGGATACCAATGCTACGGTAGGGCTTTCGGCCATGCTGGTGCCGGACGATCCCGGCCAGCCGCCACAGCTGTATGCCTTGGATATGCAAGTGGTGTCTTCACACGATCCAAACCGGATGATGCTGCGGTCGCGTCGCATCAACTACCGGTTCTTTAAACAAAAAAAGGAGCTGCTTTACCGGGTTGAATTTCAAAACACCGGTACCGGACCCGCGCGTCACATCTCCGTGGGGCTGGCCATCCCGCACCAGCTCGACCCGGAAAGCATCCGGCTGAATGCCATGAGGCCCGTGTGCAAATGGTGTGACTCGACCTATGCCCGTGCGAGCTGTATCGATACGATCCGTCACGGCGATTCGATCTATTTTGTCTTCGACAACATTTATCTCCCGGGCATCCAGCAGGATGGGGTGGGAGATAAGGACAGCACCACCGGCTTTGTGGAATACGCGATACGATTCAAGCGGAAGCCGAAAAAGATACCTTTCAGCACCCAGGCGGCTATCGCTTTCGACCGGCAGACCCCCCTGGTGACCAACAAGGCGACGGCGCGGTTTATCAAGGGGCTTTCGCCTGGCATCATGGTGGGCTACAGCGTGCTGCCGGGTAACGGGGGCTATACCGCGAGCGGACCCTTGCAGTTTGGCTATGTGCTAGCACCGTACTCGCCGTTCCGGCCTTATTTTCAGGTGGAGGCCTTCGTGGGCCTGCTCCAGCAGGACGCCTTTACCAGCACGATTGTAAAGGACAACAGCGACACGCTCATCGGCGGGCTGCCTTTTATCATCACGGGAAGACAAACAAAGACGACCGTCAACCGCAACAGCTTTGAGCTGACGCCGCTGCATTTCCGGTATAACATCGGGAAGTATTTCGGGGTTGGAGCCGGCGCCATGGCGCAGATCAACATCTCCGAGCAGACAACAACCGAGAACCGCGCCTATTTCGTGACGGATCTGCTCTCCCAGAACATTCATACCGCCGTGAGCACGACTAAATCTGCTGTAACCTATCTGGGCAGTGTCAATGCAGCGCCTTTTATCGACGTGCAATTCGGCGCCGTGCGACATGGGCCGGTGGCGGGCATCCGGTATATGCACCTTTTAAAAGGTGACGTGACGAACCGGTTTTGGCTCTACGCCGGTTTTAAGCTTTGATTTATTATCTTGGGGGTCGTTGAAGAAATTTCTGACGATACCCTTTCTTTTTTTGTGCCTCGCGGGACGGGTCTTTTCCCAAACCAATGCGACACTCTTGTCGTCCGACTCGACGCTCTCACCATTCGGCTCGATACTCGCATCTCGGCTTCGGACCCTTCGTGCTCGAGACGATCTCTCGGGTTGGATCTATGCCCAGCTGGAATGGACGGCGAAGGCCCCGGCGAAACGCAGTGGCCAGCTGGTATCGGCGGTACGGCAGACCTGGCGTACGCCATCGACTCCCGAAGAACAACAAGCCTGGCTGGATTTGCTCGCGAATGAGGGCTATAGCCTGCTGCTCAGCGGCGCGATCGTCCCCAGCACCGATGCCTATACCGCCGCCTATGATTTTGCGCGGTCGCATCCGGCAGTCGTCGATGCCGGGCTAGTACTGGAATCGGTGTTGAAGCCATTGGGGAACAACTATACCCGGCTGGGCGATTATGAGCAGGCTTTGTATATCCATCAAAAAGCCGCTGCGCTTGCGCTGGTCCTCGGCGATAAGGAGGCGCTGGCCGGCGTGTACAGCAACCTGGCGAATACCTGCAACAATATGGGGCGGCCTTCGACAGCACGGGATTATTCCCGGAAAGGGCTTGCCGTGGCCAGACCCCGTTCGGCGATCGCGGGTTTGCTTTTGTCGGAGCTCGCGGATGCTTACCGGGAACTGGGCAAGACGGACAGTGCAAAACGCGTCTTAAAGCAAAGTATCGACATCTTACAGTCGGCGCATGATCACCCTTCCGCGGGCAACTGGTTGTTCATCGCGGATCAGCAAGCGGGTGATCTCTATGGGCCCACAACACAGGCGCTCGGGTTTTATCAGCGGGCGCTGGTCTTGCAACGACGGCTGGCATTGGTACCCGGCAACCTGCGGCAAAGAGACAGGGCAAAATTGTATGAACGGTTAGGCGCCTGGTATGGGGCGTTGGGACGGAAAGAAGAAGCAACGAACTGGCTGGATTCCTGTCTGGCGGTGCTGGTACCGGGGAAGGAATCGGCGGCATTACGAGATGCCGATCTGTATGCCGAGAATACCCTGGCCGATGCGCTTTATACGCTCGCCGGTCTGCAAACCGATCCCGACACGGCGATCCGTTATTATGAACTGTCTTTTGCCGTTGACACAAAGGGGCGGCAGCAGCTGATCACGACCAGCTCCAAAGAACGATGGGTGGCTGATTCCCGCCGCCGGTACGAGGAGGCCATCGCCCTCGCATGGGGGGCATGGAGCCGTACCCGGCAGCAGAGATATGCTTATGCGATGCTTCGTTTTATGGAGAGCAGCAAGGCGCAGCTGTTACTCGATGAAGTGCTGCAACAACAGGAACTGCATTCGGGCGATAGTACAGCGCAGCGCATCAGGCTGCTTGAAAAAGCAAAAGCGTATTATGAACGGGAGCGTATCGGTGGCGGCGACAGCACCGTTTTGACGCAGCTTCGGGAGACCGGCTGGGAGTTGTCGAAACTACGAAAAGAGCGTCCGGCGGCGGCGGTACCTGCTTTTAGCGTCGATAGCCTGGCGCTTTTGTTACCGGAGGACTGGGTCACACGAAGCTACTTTGCCGGCGAGAAGGCGTTGTATACCATCGAATGCGGAAATCGGGGGATCCGGTATGTGGACAGGCAATCCATGCCCACCGGCTGGCAGGATAGCGTCCGCGCCTTTACGCATCATTGGTTTGCTTCCGGCGCCAATAATATGATAGATGATCCCGCGGGATATTATCGTGATGCGGATAGCCTGTACGAGCGATTCTTTGGGTCGCATCCCTTTTCTTTCGGTAAAGCCTATATGTTGTTGCCGGACGGAGCATTGAATCTGTTGCCCGTGGAGGCCCTCATCACCTTACCGGATCATTTTTCCGATGCTCCGTCGACCTGGCCCTATGTGATCAGGCAGACCACCATCGCCTATGGTTATAGTCTTCAAACCTTGTGGCAAAAGCGGGAGCAGGAAGGTGGGAAAGGGTTTTCGGGTTTCTTCCTGTCGGCGGGCCGGCACGACCTGCCCGGATTACAAGCCGTGTTGACGGAAAGATCGGGCATCGAACCGGCTGTGGACGATGCGCATTGGTATGTCGATAGCCTGGCTACGACCGCCGCCTTCCGCGCGGCCCTGGGTCGATCTTCGATCGTTCACATCAGTTCGCATGCGTTTGCGGGCACGGACAGCCTTGACGCCCCGCATATCGAGTTTTATGATGCCCCGTTCTATGTCTTCGACATGCAGGGTTTCGACTGTCATCCTTCGCTCGTCGTCCTGAGCGCCTGTCGTACGGGGGATGGGCGTTTTGTATCGGGCGAAGGCGTTCAAAGCCTTGCCCGTGGCTTCACGGCAGGGGGCGCCGCTGCGGTTGTGGCAGGGTGGTGGAATGTCAACGACGAAGCGACGGCAAAACTGATGGCTGGTTTTTATGCGCAAATGGCGGCCCAATCCGGGCATGTTGTCAACGCCGCGGTTGCCTTGCGTAACTCCAAGCTTGCCTGGCTTTCGGGTCCCGGCCGTTCGCCGGTTCTCCAGCTACCATACTATTGGGCCGCGTTGAATTACCAGGGCAATCCGATGCCATTTGCTGCCGGCGGCTCCAGCGGTCTGAGCCCGGCACACAGATTTGGCTGGTGGTGGTGGTTGGTTGCCGCCGGAGTGATCGGGATGATCGTCGTCTATCTTAGGCGGCGACGGTGAGTTTGTTCTATTTTCTATTTAACATAATATTAATTATAAGACAAGAAGAACATGGGCGACTATCTTAAACTATGTGCGACAGCGTTCTTGCTGTTTTGGAAGGGATATTGAACGAGAGGATACGGAAATGAGAGGATACGGAACGGGAGGATATGGGAGCGAAAAACGAAGGAGGATATCGGCGGATTACTTGGTAGCGAGATCGGAAAAATCAGGACGGAAAGCGGGGATCACGACTTTGTCTTTGGAAAAAGCCTGGGAGTCGGCTAACTCAATGCGAACTTTTTCGTTCTTTTTCGATTTGATGGTGATCACTTTGTCGATCTCATCACGATGTACACCCAGAAATTTGATCGTAACATAGTACTTACCGGCAGGAACTGCGGAGACGTCGATGCCCTGATGAGCGTCGGCCGCATACAGTTGGTAGATGACACCGGCGCCCGTGTGGTCAAAACGGTCGAAGATAACCAGCACAGAATCCGTGTGATCCTGCGTGGTGACGAGCTGGTTGAACTGGAAACGAACGGCGCCGACATTGGCGAGAACCTTGGTGGCAGCAGCGGCGTTGGCACTGGCAGGGACCGGGCTGGGACCGGGGTTGGCTTCTGCGGCGACGCAGACAACCAGGGTTAAGAGGTAAAGAATAAGCTGTTTCATAAAGGTGCGATTATGCCGAAAATAATCCAATTGGAATGCCAAATCGCAACTAAATGAAAATTAGTCAGTTATAAATAGGCCCTGCCATGGGTTTTTCCACCAATGGGAATGGGTATTCCCGGAAAAGGCCTAACGCAGAATAGCTTCAATTTGCTCGAGCTCATCCGCTGAAAACCAGGTATTTCGGAAGGCTTGCAGCGAGTCCGTGACTTGCTCCGGCCGGCTCACGCCGATGAGCACGCTGGTGACCCGTTTGTCGCGGAGGATCCAGGCCAGGGCCATTTGGGCCAGGGTCTGATCCCTCTTGATGGCTAATTCATTGAGTCTCTTTACCTTTTCGATCTTTTCGGGCGTAATTTCCTTCTCTTGCAGGAAGCCGGTGGATTTATGTGCGCGGGAGTCATCGGGGATGCCCTTAAGGTATTTGTTGGTTAAGAGTCCTTGCGCCAGTGGCGAGAACGGAATACAGCCAACCCCTTCTTTTTCAAGCAGATCCAGCAGACCGCCTTCCACCCAGCGCTCGAACATCGAATATTTCGGTTGATGGATCAGGCAGGGCGTGCCCAGCTGGCGCAGCAGCGCGATGGCTTTGGCGGCCTCTTCCGCCCTATAGTTCGAGATACCTACATACAACGCCTTGCCCTGACGGACGATGAGGTCCAGCGCGGCCATGGTCTCTTCAAGCGGTGTGTTGGGGTCGGGCCGGTGGTGGTAGAAGATATCCACATAATCGAGCCCCATGCGTTTCAGGCTCTGGTCCAGGCTGGCTACCAGGTATTTTTTGGACCCCCATTCCCCATAGGGCCCCTGCCACATATAGTAACCGGCCTTGGTGGAAATGATCAGCTCATCCCGGTAGCCATGAAAGTCATGTTTCAGGATACGGCCGAAATTCTCCTCGGCCGAGCCAGGGGGAGGCCCGTAGTTGTTGGCGAGATCGAAATGGGTGATCCCGGCATTAAAGGCAAGTTGGAGGATCTGCCGGCAGTTCTCCAGGGTGTCCACGTAGCCGAAGTTGTGCCAGAGACCGAGGGATACGGCGGGCAACAACAATCCGCTGTTACCGCAACGGCGGTATTCCATGGCATCATATCGGGAGGGCGTGTAGAGCATATCGGAAGGAATTATGCGGTAAATTTAGCCAATGTCCCTCAACATCCATCAACTTCTTCGGGAAGAACACAGCAAAAAACAAACCGACCGGATCGTCGGCTATATCGGTAACGACAAAACGCGTTTTGCCGGGCTCATCGAACTCTTTTTTAAAGGAGAATATCGCATTACGCAACGTGCCGCCTGGCCCCTGAGCTATTGCGTTCGCGAACATCCCGAACTGATACAACCCTATTTCAAGCGATTGCTCGACAACCTGGGCCGTAAGGACATTCACATGGCCGTGGTCCGCAATACCGTTCGGCTGTTGCAGGATGTCGAGATACCCCATCGCTATCACGGGCGGGTGATGAGCACCTGTTTCGACTTTATCCAGCAACCCGGGACCCCGATCGCCGTCAAGGCCTTTTCGCTGACGATCCTGGGTCGTTTGGTAGCCGATTACCCGGATATCCGCAGCGAGCTAAAGCTGATCATCGAAGAACAATGGGAACATGCCACGCCCGCCTTCCGCAGCCGGGCCCGAAAAGTGCTGAAGGGGCTTTAAGCTCGGGGTACCGGGGGTGACCGCGGCCATTTAGCTCATAGCCGGATCTTTTGGTAGACTTCTATTGCCGAGCCTTCGGCGAGAAAGGCACTCTGAGGTTTGCGTTCTCCGAGATGTGCAAACGCCGGACCGTAGAGCCTGCCGAAATCACATTCTACGAGACATTCGGTGACAGGGTAGATCTCCCAGCGGGGATGGGCTACCCGGTATTCGTTCGTACTGCCGGAGCGGGTCTTCGCATAACCCCAGAAATGTTCGGTGATGAATTCTTCCTGGCTGCCTTCCTGCAAGGGAATGGGCCGGCCGGCGGCTTTCAGCGAGAGGCTGTTCCAGCGGCTTTTGTACCACCAGTGATAAGCCGTCCGAAGCACGGTGGCATCGCCGGTCTCCACATAGCGCATGGGTCGCGCGATATAGCGTTCCCCGAAAAGCGCATTGGCCACCCACGCGACCGTCCGAAGCGGGACGATCTCGCGTATGAAGACGACTCCCCTTTTCCATTCGGAGCCGTCTTTGTAACGGACATAAAAACGCAGATTGACCTCGGGAAAATGCGTATGATAGGGGATGCGGCGTCCTCTGACCCTTACTTCCCTGAACTGAAACCCTACCAGGCTCACATAAGGATCGCCCGCCCAGGTATCCAATTCGGTCTTTACCGGCAGAAAAGGCAGCAGGGCCCCCGGCTCCACTGGATAATTCGCCATGGCCAGTTTCCTCCATTCTGCCGTCAGAAAGATCTGGGCCATGCTGCTGAGGTTTTAGTATAACAAACGGGTCTTGATGGTTTGGCGCACTTCTTTCAACAACTGCAATGCCTGGTTGGACAGTCGTTTGTCGATGTCCAGCACCACATAGCCGATCTCGTCGTTGGTCTTAAGGTATTGGCCAAGGATGTTGATATTATGGTTGGAAAGGGTGCTGTTGATCTCCGAAAGCACACCCGGCACGTTTTTGTGAATATGCAGGATGCGGTGTGTCCCTTCCTGATGCGGGAGCGTAAGCGGCGGTACCGTATGGCTGCCGATGGTCATGCCCGTCTCCAGGTATTGAAAGAGCTTGTTGCTGACATCTTCGCCGATGTTCTCCTGTGCCTCCTCCGTCGACCCGCCGATGTGCGGGGTGAGGATCACATTGGGCAAGCCCTGCAGGGGCGTGGTGAACTTGTCGCCGTTCTTCTCCGGTTCCCAGGGATACACGTCGATTGCTGCGCCGGAGAATTGGCCTTCCTGCAACCCTTTCGCCAGGCCTTCGAGATCGACCACCTCGCCCCGGGCATAGTTCAGGAGAATGGATCCTTTCTTGAACTGCTTGAGAACGTTCTTGTTAATGAGATTTTTTGTCTGCGGCGTGTCGGGAACGTGGAGGGTCACGATGTCCGCCAGGCTTACGACGTCCTTCAGCGTCTTCTTCTGAACGGCATTGCCGAGGGGCAATTTCGTCACCGTGTCGTAGTACATGACCTTCATGCCCATACCTTCCGCCAGCACGCTTACCTGCGAGCCGATATTTCCGTATCCTATGATACCCAGTGTTTTACCTCTTAATTCATAGCTGCCTTTGGATTCTTTGAGCCAGATGCCGTCATGGGCGGCCTTGCTTTTGTCCGGGATGCGGCGTATCAGCATGACGGACAGGCCGATAACCAGCTCGGCAACGCTGCGCGTATTGGAATAGGGGGCGTTGAAAACGACGACCCCGGCGCTTTTGGCGGCCTTGAGGTCTACCTGGTTGACTCCGATGCAAAAACAGCCGATAGCCTGTAGCTTTTTTGCTGCTGCCAACACCTTGGATGTGATCTGCGTTTTGGACCGGATGCCCAGCAGATGGACGTCCTTGATCTCCTTGATCAGCTGCTCTTCAGAAAGTGCGCCACCCAGCTTGCGTACGGAGGCGTAGCCGGACTCTTTGAAATGTTTTACGGCAGCATCACTGATGTTTTCTAAGAAGAGAATATTAATCTTTTCTTTTGGATAGCTTGTAGTTTCTTTTTCCGCCATAATTTTACCGTGCTTTTTGCGTTACTTTTCCGAATTGGAATGCAAATTAACATCGGAATATTTTAATTTTGCCGTTTTCTAACCCAAAAAAATTATTGCTGTTGACTCGTATGGGATATTTAGTGCTATCCGTAGCCTTGGCGGTCGTATCATGTGGTCATGCTCAGACGGCGAAAACAGTGGTACAGGCAGATACCGTACAGCCCGCTCCCGTTGCCGCTCCCAAGCTTACGGGGCCTGAGATCGAACACTATTCTTCGCTCACCGCGCATTTCTTTGAGCCGATGCTCGCCGGCAGATTTAACGGCAGCATCCTGGTCGCCAAGAACGGCGTCATCCTTTTCGAAAAATACAAAGGCTTTTGCGATCCGCTGCACCACCGGGACTCCATCACAGCGCATACGGCTTTCCATCTGGCTTCGGTCTCCAAGACATTCACCGCCATGGGCACGCTCAAGCTCTGGCAGGACGGTAAGCTCGACATCCATGATCCGGTTGCTAAATACCTCACCGGCTTCCCCTACCCCACGGTCACTATCGAAACCTTGTTGAATCATCGGAGCGGCCTGCACAACTATGTTCATTTCATGGTCAAGCCGTTTGTCAACAAGCATAAATTCCTCAACAATGCCGATGTGCTGCAATACATTATCGACCATGCAAACGATCGCGATGTGTTCACCGGACAGGCCAACCGGCATTTTGAATATTCCAATACCAATTATGCGTTGCTGGCGCTCATCATCGAAAAGGTCTCGGGTCTCCCCTATCCCGAATTTATCAGCCGGACCTTCTTCGGGCCGCTGGGGATGACGGACTCCTATGTCTATACACTCGCCGATTCGGCCAAAGCTACCGGCTCGT
>DASYZH010000041.1:0-6385 GCA_035946435.1 Puia sp.
CGCCGCCGTAGCACTTACCCATCGCCGATAGCCCGCATACGCAGCCGCCCGCATCGGCCGCGGCTCGTTCGCCAGCTCCCAGGCCATGATAGCCGCATCAGCAGCGTACCGCCGCCCCGTAATGCTATTCGTCCGGCTCACGAGCTTCCGCACCTGCCTATCATAATCCGCCACACACCCCCTACAGTCGTAGAACTGGCTCGCCTTATCCCGCATCTCGTCCCAGCTCAGCTTACGCTGAAAAAGCGAGTCGGCCAGCAACCCGTTCCAGTTCAGGTATTGCAGCCAGCCGCCACTCCAATCCCAGTTATTGCTCAGATAGATCACAGCCTTCATGTGACGCCGCCCCATCTCACTCAACACAAAGTCCAAACCCTGCAACGCAGCTTCGCTAAACACACCCCGCCGCGGTTGCAGCGAAGGCCCCACGCGATAAGAGCCGTCGATAGCCCCGCTGCCCTCGGCCCCGGCGAGAATACGCAAATTCGTAACCCCATGCGCCGCCAAAAAATCCAGCTCCCGTACGACCCGCGCCCGCCCCGCCTTCCCATAAGCGGCATTCGCCAGCAACGCACCCTGCCAGTAGTTAGTACCGATAAAATGATAAGGTTTACCGTCAAGCATCAGCCCCCCGCCGGAGCGGGTCACAAACCCCGCCGGCGCCACATGCGTATACGCCAGGCTGCCCGGCATCTGCCCATACCCCTCGGTCGAGCCGGCCTCCGCAGCACCCGAGCCCGCACCCGAACCAGCACCCGAACCGGCACCCGAGCCCGCACCCGAACCGGCACCCGAACCAGCACCCGAGCCCGCACCCGAACCGGCCTCCGAGCCAGCCCCACCAGCCTCATCCCCACTAAAACCCACCACCCCCGTCATCACTACCCCCGCCCCCTGCACATCCTTTACCACCGCACCGGTGCCATCGTGCAACTCGATCACCGCAGAGGCAGCCGCCCCCGGCCCCGAACTACCCCGGAAATCCTCCACCTCCAGTCGCGAAAACTTCTCACAATAGATCGCATTCGTAAAAAATGCCGGCAACGTCGAGTCCCACCGCACATCCAGCCCCCGCACCGTCAACCCATCCACATGCCGCGCAAAAAGCGCCGGGATATCGTGTTTAAAGATACCCTGCCGCGGATCATTCACCGCCCGCAGATCAAAGTTACCGCCATAAACATCCGTCAACCGGCCCCGCACGATCGAAAGCTGCACATTGTCGAATCGGATATCCCGCAGGGCACTCTCCTCCGACCCATACAAAACGATCCCCTGTTCCCCCCGCGCAATGATATTCGTAAACCGGATATTACTCAACGTTCCCACCACCTTGCTGCCAATCCCCGGCAATGCCGAGATATGTATCGGCTCGCCATGTCCCCACCACTGCCCGGGATAAAGCCGCGTGTCGATGATCATATTCGAGAAAAGCATATTGGAGATATTCCCTCCGCGGCGCTGAAAGATGCCCACGCCCCGGTTGCTCCCGTAAATCCGGATATTATCAAAAAGTAAGTTTCCCGAGTTGTTATCGTTGAACCCATTGTACCCCACCCGGATGCCGCAGCTCCGCGAATGCAGGCTGCAATTCGTGACCTTCACATCACTCGTACCCACCACCGCAATCCCGTCGTCCCCCGCGCGGATATCGCAATCGGCGATGATCACATGCCGCGAATCGTACATGTCCACCCCGTCGCTGTTCGGCACACCCATATTGTTATCGATCGAGATACCCAACACCTTTACATTGTCGCAGGCATTGAGGTCCATCGTCCAGTCGTTGGCATTGCGCACCGTGATATCCCGCACCAGCACCCGCTTGCAGGCATGGAACACGATCTGCGTCCCCGGCCTGTCCGCGAACTGCCCCTTCCACATCAATGGCGCCTCGGCCTTGCCCTCCGGCGCATTCATATACCCCATACCCTGGCGGGTATACTTGCTGTCCTCTTCCCCGCTCACCTGGACGCTGTCGGCATACATATACGCCTCCGACCGCCCATCGATGATCCCCGTCCCCGTCACCGAGACATTCTCCGCACGGTCCGCAAAGATCAGCCCGAGCTTCTTGCCGCCCGCACCGCTGCCGCTAAACCCATAATCCTGCTGCAACCCGTAATCATTCGTATTAGCCGATGCCAGCAACACCGAACCCGGCCCCAGCCGCAGCTCCACATTGCTGTAAAGCCGCACCGTCCCGATCATAAACGTCCCCGCCGGCACCAGCACGACACCGCCGCCCGCCTTGACGCACGCGGCCACGGCCTTATCGATGGCCTTCGTGTCCAGCGTCTTGCCATCACCCCTGGCGCCATAGGAGCGAACATTGAACACAGCCTCCTGCCCCCGCGCAGCCAGAAAAAAAACAGCAAGCCCCGCCGACAAAACCAAACTTCGTATCATCATGCTTATTTAACACCGGCTACCGCGCCGGCAATCGTTTTAATTGATCCTTACCATCCGGAAATTACAAATCGAGAAATTGCTCTGCGACGCCGTGGAATTCTTCAACATGAATTCCATGATTATCGGGTTGCTAAAGCTGAAGCCCTGCAGATTCCCCCACGCACTCAACGGCGCCGTAAAGGTCTGCCACTTGCCATTGGTGGTGAACGGATAAGTATTATTTCCACTCACATCGAAAAAGAATTCCTTGAAATTTCCGCTGTTGAAACACATATACAATGGCAACGGCATCGACACCGATCCCGCGGCGACATTCATCTCGAATTTCAATGCATAGTTGACATATTGTGTCGGATCATTCACCAGCTCCGCCGGCATCGCGCAATTGTTGCTGCAAAAGGGATCCCACGCCCAATTCGCCTGCCAGCTCTTGGCCACCTTGAAGTACGGTCCGTTGATCACCGCCGGATCGGGTCCGCTGCTCAAATACGAGCTTCCGTTCCATCCCGTAAAGTTAGACATATCAAAAAGAAAATTGCGGTTATCCTTATACCAGGCCACCGTCGTCCGGCTGATATTCAGCGGCGCCGGCCCCTTGATCGTTATCGGTCCGGGTTGCGCCCCGCCCGGCACGATCACCCTCAACTGCGTCGACGAGCTAGCCACAACACTGGCCGTGGCGCCACCCGTAAAAGTTATCGTGGTCGTAGCCGTATCGAGACCATACAAATCGAAATTCTGTCCCAGCAAGGTCAGCGTGTCACCCTCCGCCGTCCATTCATTCAGCATATCACCCACCGCGAGATCGGGTATCAGCACCGTAAACGTATAGGTCGCCGTTCCACCTTTAGTCGTCACCGTTATCGTATTCGAGACGTTCTGCGGGATCGCCCGCGGGATCTGCACCGTCACAGAAGTATCCGACGCATACAACGTATTGAAAGGCACGCTCTGGTCGTTAAAGTTCACGCCCTGCGTCGTCCCAAGATTCGTCCCATAGATGATCACCCATTGCGTAAAGCTGCCCGAATCGATACCGGCGCTATCCAGCGGCTGCGCCACATAAGTTATCGTCGGCTTGCCCGGAGCCACGGGAGCGGATTTTTTACACGCCGCAAATAACCCGCCGAAACAAAGCAACACGGCGAACCAGCGGAAAAGAAAAGTATGTTGAAGCATAGTTGTAGAATTTAAAGTGAAGATTACCACCCCGGATTATTTCCACCGAGCGCACTATTCGTATTGATCTCATCCGTCGAGATCGGGAAAAGCAAATTTCGCGACGACCGCACCTTCGTCAGCCGGTCATTGCCCTGGATGACGACGCCGATCTGGTTCATCACGGGCAGATAGACCCCCCACCGCAACAGGTCATACCGCCGCTGCGCCTCGAAGGTGAACTCCCTGCCCCGCTCCTCGAAGATAAAACTCCGCAGCTGCTGCTGATTCAAACCCGCCGGCGTCGGGCTGGCATGACTCCGCAACCGGATGCTGTCCACATAGCGGTAGGCATCCCCGGTGGGCCCATTCACCTCGTTCTCCGCCTCCGCATACATCAGCATGACCTCCGCATACCGCAGCATCGGGAAAAAGTTGTCCGAATTGGAAGGCCCGGGGTCATTCACATAGCTGTATTTATTCGAATACGCCCGGTCATAATAGGTCCCATTCCACATGTAGGTATTGCCTGAACCATCCGTTTTGTACAGCGCCGTATCCTGCTGCGGATAAAGGATATAGTTCGTGTATTGGGGCTGCCCATAGTCTACGATATATTGATGCGCCACGCCCTTCAAAACCCGGTCATCATTATGCTCGTAATCGTTATAATGGTTGTCCGTCATCCATGTCGCCGCAACCCCGCTACGATTGGGCATCGCCGCATTGAAATAATAGAACAGATTCGTCTCCAGGTTCGCATTCCCCGTCTGCGCCTGTATCTCCCACATATGCTCCTTCTGATTCCGGTTCGCGATCTGCCAGATGTCCATGAAATTCGGGAACAGCGAATACTCACCACTGTTGAGGATCTCCAGGCTCTTCATCCGCGCGCTGTCGAAATAGGCCCTGCTGTCGAAATTCTCATACCCCGCAACCACATCCTTCGTATAAGTATATTGCGCATTGTCCTGGCCGCCACGCACCGTCAGCGACGCGCCCTTCAGCGAGCCCGAGGCCATCGTCAGATACGCCTTCGCCAGAAATGCCGAAGCCACATACTTCGTCACCCGTCCCTTCTCGCCGCTGCGGCTGTCGCTGGCGGGGAAAAGCAGGCTCTCCGCCTTCTTGAAATCGTTGATGGCCACATTGAAGACATCCGCCACGCTGGATTTCGGCATATTCGGCTGGTCGCCCGAAGCCACCGTCTTCAAATGAACCGGGACAGCGCCATAGATCCGCACCAGGTCGAAATACGACCACCCGCGCAGAAAATAGGCTTCGCCCATCAGCCGGTTCTTCAGGTCCTGGTCCATCGGCGTACCCACGATATTCTCCAGCACCGAGTTCGCCCTGCTGATCATCAGGTAGTGATCGCTCCAAATGTTATTGATGCCCCAAAAAGCCTGCGGGTTGCCCGCACCAATGTTCCCCAGGAACCAGTCCGCCCCCATCGCATGATCGCAGTCGAGATCGATAAGCCAATACGGCTGCTTCATCAGTCCCCAGCCCCAAAATGTATTATAGATGCCATTGACCGCGGCAGTGGCATCGTCGGCCGTCTTATAAAAATTCTCCGTGGACAGGAAACTATAGGTCTGTTCCGTCAGCACCTTCTTACACGAAGTGGAAAAAAGCACGAGCGCCGGTATCGCAAACAAAAATATTTTTTTCATGACAGTCATGTTTAGAAAATGCATTGAACACCCAGGTTATAGACTTTTGAGCTGGGATAACCGCCCATGTCCACGCCGCGGCGGGAGGGGTCATCACCATAGCCGTTGATATCGGGATCATAGCCGCTGTACTTGGTAATCGTCACCAGATTATTCACCGTGGCAAAAACCCGCACGCTCTGGATAAAATTCACCCGCGGGTGAACATTATAGCCCACGGTGATATTACGCAGCCGGACATATGACCCATTCTCGATAAACCTGCGGCTGAAGTGAAAGGCGCGCCAGTACTGCTGCTCTGCCTTGGGCCCTTTTGCGTTCTCCCAGTTAGTGAACGTCCACCGGTCATTCCACATCTTCTGCGTGATATTGTTGAACCCGCCTATATTCGAAAGGAAATACGTGTTCATATTGATGATATCGTTTCCATACACTCCCTGGATCAGGAAGTTCATGTCGAAACCCTTCCAGCTAAAACTATTGGTAAACCCATAGGTGAATTTCGGATTCACATCCCCGATGAGCTGCTGATCCTTCGAGGTGATCGCGCCGTCATGATCCAGGTCCTTATACCTGATCTCCCCCACGGTGCGGCGGATGATGGCATCACCCTGACCCGCCATCACGGGATCGGCCCGCACTTCCGCCTCGTTACGATAGATATCCTGCTCCACATAGCCATACAGCGCGCCAATCGGCTGTCCCACCTTTTGAATAAAAGGCTGGTCACCGTTGGTATTGATGCGGGTGGCAAATTGCTCCGTCACGCCACCACCCAGCGAAACGATCTTATTCCGGTTGAACGAGATATTCGCGCTGAGGTTCCAGTTGAAGTTCTTCGTCGTAACCGGTATGGCCGCAACCGTCAGCTCCAGCCCCCGGTTAGCCACCTCGCCGCGGTTGACGAGCTGTGTACCAAAACCCGTGGTGGGTGGGATCGTGATGTTTTGGAGCAGATCATGCGTCCGTTTATAATACACATCGCCATGAAAGGTGATCCTGTTCTTCAGGAACGCCAGGTCCAGACCCGCGTCATACTGATCCGTGGTCTCCCATTTCAGACCGGCATTGCCCGGTCCCGCGTAATAGTCGTCGGCATAACCATTCGCAAGCGATCCGTTAAAGGTATAGGGATAGGG
>DASYZH010000042.1:0-8225 GCA_035946435.1 Puia sp.
AAACCACATCCCATCTCATCCGTCGGGGTTCCCGATCCCTTATCGACGCCACGATCTCCAATCCGGCCGTTTCGGCTGCCGGCACCCGTTCCCCTGTTGCGTTCGCTATCCGCGTCCAAGCCGTTCGCGCTACCGACGGCAAGCGCATTCTCCCCGCATTGCAAGAGAACAACTATTTCACGCTGCTACCCGGCGAATCAAAAACAATACACATCTCCTTCGACAAAGCATTGCTGCCCGATGGCCGCTATAAGCTCCTCGTCGAACCGTACAACCACACTGCTCCCACTGCCGCAACTCCCGCCATCCCCCTCTCGCTCGCCTCGCCGCTGCAAAGCCATATGGTGATCCAGGAAGGCAAGCCTTTCACAGTCTGGGGCCATGCCACGCCGGGTGAGCGGGTACAGGTGAATGCCGATTGGCTTTCTAGCCCCGTGACTGTGCGCCCCGACACGAACGGTGCCTTCGAGGCGATCATCCCCGTTCCCACGGCTGCCCGCGGCGATTATCGGGAACATTCGCTCACGGTGGGTTGTGGCGCCGAGATGCAAACGCTTTCGCACCTGCTCATCGGCGAGCTGTGGATTTGCAGCGGCCAGAGCAACATGCAATTCAGCATGGCTACCGTATTGGATTCGACGGCTGATATTGCCGCCGCTCACTATCCCGATATCCGGCTATTCAACGCAAGGTTGAATTTCAGCGATACACCCATCGATGAGATTGGCGGTAACTGGGTCGAATGTTCGCCGCGGACGGTGCGCGGGTTTAGCGCGGTGGGTTATTATTTCGGCCGGCGGCTGCAGCAAACCCTGGACGTACCGGTAGGTCTAATCTTCACCGGCATCGGCGCCTCCGCCGCGCAGGCCTATGTGCCGCGGGAGGTACTGGCCAGTGATACCCTGCTCGACCGGCGCTACCTGGAACCATACCTGCAAAGCCCCAGATCGCACGAACACATCGACGGCGGATTCTCCTTCGAGAAAGTGACGCGACCATATTTATTATACAACGCCATGATCTATCCGTTCCGGCATCTATCCATTCGCGGTTTCTGCTGGTACCAGGGGGAATCGAACCGGATGGAACGGGAATCCTATACGTTGTTGACACAGGACATGATCCGCAGCTGGCGCCAGGTGTTCGGGCAGGGTGATCTGCCCTTCTATTACGTGCAGGTGGCGCCCTTCTTCTACGACCAGCCCGATCCCACGCTGGCGGACTATGCCTTCTTCCGCGAAGCGCAGGAGAAGATTGCCACGCTCACGGGCACCGGCATGGTGATCACCATGGACGTGGGCGAGGCAAAGAACTTGCACCCCCTCAACAAAAAGCCCGTAGGCGAGCGTCTCGCAGCCACGGCCCTCAACCGCGAATACGGCTTCGGCAATATCATTGATCGCGGTCCGCAATATCGCTGCCTGGAGATCCGCGGCCGCGAGGCCGTCGTACATTTCGAACCGGGAACGGTGAGTGG
The DNA here is from genome assembly GCA_035946435.1 of Puia sp. Lineage (GTDB taxonomy): Bacteria > Bacteroidota > Bacteroidia > Chitinophagales > Chitinophagaceae > Puia. The sequence goes on from DASYZH010000042.1 coordinate 1,478, forward strand.
CGGCCTCAGGACAAAAGACGGCAACGCCCCCGCCTTCTTTACCATGGCAGGGGAGGACCAGGTGTTCTATCCCGCGCAGGCCCGCATCGAAGCGGGCGTGATCATCGTCCGCTGCAACAAGGTTAAAAAACCGGTGGCCGTTCGTTACGCGTTTACCAATTTCGCCGTGACAAATTTGGAGAACGGAGCCGGCTGGCCCGTCGTACCTTTCAGAACCGATAGCTGGCAGGAAAAACAGCCGTCGGCTCAAAACAAATAACATGAAGTTGCCCCGACTATGTCCGCCTGTGCTCACGCTGCTGGCCCTGGTGGGCACCTTGCTCGCTCAACAGCCGCTTCTCGCCCAGGATGCCACGCAGCCGGCCACGGCACAAACCCACGCCCAACCAGCCACCGCGCACGACACCGCACGACCCGCCTACTTCATCGATGGGTATCATGGCGGCATCTATGGACATATCCCGCCATGGCAAACGAAATTCATGGTGGAAAAGCTGCGCGAGTTTCCCGGCTGGAAGATCAACCTCGAGCTCGAGCCCGAGTCCTGGGATTCTATCGCCCTCGAATATCCTGACGACTACGCAGCCTTCAAAACCTGTCTCGCCGACCAGAGCGCCAATGGCCGTGTGGAATACGTCAACCCCGCCTATGGCCAGAGCTATCTGTACAACATTTCCGGCGAAAGCATTATCCGCCAGTTCTACTACGGCATGCGCAAGCTGCGCCAACATTTCCCGGGCTTGGTGTTCTCGACCTATTCCTCCGAGGAGCCCTGTTTCACCAGCGCGTTGCCGCAGATACTAAAGTCATACGGCTTCAAATACGCCTCCTTGAAGAACCCCAATACCTGCTGGGGCGGTTACACCCGGGCCCATGGTGGCGAGCTGGTGAACTGGATCGGGCCCGACGGCACCGCACTGCTCACCGTGCCCCGTTATGCCGTGGAAGCGTTGAAACCACATTCTACCTGGGAGACCATTGCCGAGAATAACTCGCTCGCCTACGTGCTCACCGCCTTCCGCGCGGGCATCCATGAACCCGTGGGCATGTGTCTGCAGGACGCCGGTTGGGCTTTCGGTCCCTGGATAAAACCCGGTGAAGCCTACAAGCCTGGAGCGAACGATATCGATGACGTGAAGGATTCCTATCATCCCACAGTCTACGAGACCTGGCGGGGCTATATCGAGCGCCACACCCCCCGCAAAACCAGCGACGACTGGCATTTTTCACAGGAAGACGTGCTGACGAGCCTCGTCTGGGGTGGACAGGTGCTGCAACAAGTCGCTCGTAATGTCCGGCGCGCGGAAAACAAGCTCGTCGCTGCCGAAAAGCTCGCTGCGATGGCGGCGGTATACAAGGGTGTCCCCTGGCCCGGCGCGTCTTTCGACGAGGCCTGGCGGACCTTGTTGCTGTCGCAACATCACGATTGCTGGATCGTGCCTTATAACGTGGTACGCGGCACGACGCACACCTGGGCGGAATGGGTGGAGCGGTGGACCGGAAATACCATCGGGCGGAGCGACAGCATCGCCGCCGCATCGATGGCGAGCCTCGCGCCCTACGCCAATGCGATCACGGTATTCAATACCACGGCAGCTGAGCGTCGGGAATGCGTCGAACTTACCTTGCCCGAGGGGTGGAGGGATGCCGTAGTAACCAATTTGCTCGGTAATCCGGTTACCACTCAGCGTACTGCCGATGGAAAATTGCTTTTTAACGCTATCGTGTCGCCGCTTGGTACCGAACATTATGGTTTGCATCGTGCCGCCGCAACCAGCGGGAGCCAAAGCGCCGCAACCAGCACGAGCCAAGTCGCCGCAACCAGCACGAGCCAAAGCGCGGCAACCAGCACGAGCCAAAGCGCAGGAACCAGCACGAGCCAAGTCGCCGCAACCGGCGCGAGCCAAGGCGCCGCAACCAGCACGAGCCAAGTCGCCGCAACCCGCACAAGCCAGGGCGCCCGGGCGAGCGCGCAGGACGGCAACATTGACATCGAAACGGACCGCTATTCCATCGCGCTCGATGCCCAAAAGGGTGGGGTCATCACCCGTCTGCTGACCAAAGGACCAGACGCCAAAAACTTTATCGACAAAAAAGCAGCGTATTACTTCAACGAGCTGCGCGGTAATTTTTACAACGATGGCGGCTTCCACTCGAGTACGGAAACGCCTGCAAGCGTTCACATTCTCGAAAACGGCCCGCTGCGGGTGCGGGTGCAGATCGACGGCCACATCGCCGGTACGCCCTTTACCCAAATGCTTACCGTGACGCAGGGCGAACCACGGATCGATATCCATCTCGAGATCCACTGGACGGAAAGCCACCGGATCGGTCAGTCGCCGGAAAGCATAAAAGGCTTTCCCCTGAAAAAAGAATTTTACAACGATAGTTTCAAGCTACAGGCATTGTTCCCCGTGGCGCTAAAGGGCCAAAAGATATACAAGAACGCCCCCTTCGACGTACTCAAAAGCAGTCTGGGCAACACCTTTTTCGATAGCTGGGATAGCATTAAAAATGTTGTCGTCCACACATGGGTCGATGTCACGGACGCCGCCGGCAAATACGGCCTGGCTGTCTTCACCGATGAGACCACGTCTTACGCCCACGGGTCCAACTACCCGCTGGCGTTGACCATCGGCTACTCGGGGCCGGGGTTGTTTGGCCGGGACTATACGATCACCGCACCCACGATAATGGACTATGCGATCCTGCCTCACACGGGACGTTGGGACCAGGCCGGCATCTGGACAGCCGCTACACGTTGGAACGAGCCGTTATTGGTCCAAAACGGCGCGAGAGATGCCGGTGGCTCGTTTCTATCGCTGACCAATCCCGGTTGGGAAGTCTCCTCGATGACCATCTCCGGACAAAATCTCCTGGTCCGCCTGTTCAATGCAGAAGGCGAGGATAGCATTCAACATATCCGGCCCGATTTCCGGGTAAAGACAGCAAACCTGGTCGCACTCGACGGGCATATTATACAACGGCTCGACTTCCACGACGGAAGCTTCGACACAAAATATGTCGAAATAACCGCACCCCGTTTCGGCATCCGAACCATACAATTTAAAGATGTAATAAAATGAAAAAAGTAGTTGCGTTCTATCTCCTCCTTTTGACCGCAGGCATCACCCCGGCCAACGCCCAGGTCGCACCCTTTAAAAACGGCGACAAGATCGCCTTCGTGGGCAACAGCATCACCGAACAAGGCTACTATGAATCGTATATCTGGCTGTATTATATGCTGCACTTCCCCGGCAAACGGATCATTATCCTCAACCGCGGCATCGGCGGCGACCGGGCCGAAGAGATCTACAAACGTTTCGACGACGACGTCGTTGCCTCCGATCCGGATGTGATCGTCCTGACCTTTGGCATGAACGACTCGGGTTATTTCGAATACCTTAAGGGCAACGCCGATTCCGTTGCACGGGTGCACGTCGCCGATAGTCGCCACTATTTCGATCTGATCCGGGAGAAATTAAAAAAATTGCCCAATGTGAAAAAGGTGATCATCCTTGGCTCGCCCTTCGACGAAACCGTGAAGCTCAAGAGCGCTGTGTTCCCCGGTAAGGTTCAGGCGATGGAACAGATCGCCGCGTTTCAGACGAAGGCCGCAAAGGAAAACCATTGGGGACTCGTGGATTTCCTGCATCCCATGACGGCCATCGATCTCCGGGAACAAAAAGAAGATTCGACGTTTACGCTCACCGGCAACGACCGCATACATCCCGGCAACTCGGGCCATTTCGTGATGGCATGGCTATTTCTGAAGGCGCAGGGATTGGCGAACTTGCCGGTTGCGGATATTGCCATCGATGTCAAAAGCGGCAAGCTCGATCGTGCGGAGAACTGCAAGATCACGGGTCTCGACGCCACCGACACCAAAAGCGTGCACTTCGATTATCTCGCCAGCTCGTTGCCCCTCCCGGTGGATACCGTGCCGCGGCTGTGGGGTAACCCGCATCGCCAGTCGGAAGCGCTGCCGGTGATGCCGTTCTATACCGAATTCGACCGGGAGATGCTCCGCGTGAGCAATCTCACCAGTGGCAATTACGAACTGACCATCGACGGCCGCGAGATCGCACAATTTACCGCAAACGAACTCGGCGAAGGCGTCAACCTGGCGAAGCTGCCCAACACGCCGGAATACGAGCAGGCGATGTCGGTGCTTCAGCTCAACGAAGAACGCATGGGGCTGGAGTCGAAGCTGCGGCAGTACTACTGGCTGCAATATGATTATCTCCGGGGTATCGGCCGCAAGTTCAACGACGACCTGGCCACCATGGATTCGGTGAATACCAGGGCCGCAAAGGATTGGGCCGTCAATTCGAAACGCGACTCTTATCGCGCCGGACGTTATCCCGCCGTTCGCGCCGCGTGGCGCAAGGAAATGAAAATGCTGGTTGACGATATCTATACCATCAACCAGCCCAAAACACACCGTATCGAAATTAAGAAAGTAGCGAGGTAGAGCGCACAGGCCAAAGGACACAGGCCGCGGGTGCAGCCAGGCGCATGACGGGCCGGATCTTGCGAAAGCTTAGCGCTTCCCGGCGCGCGCGGCGACATATTCCTTCATCGTGATCTTGCCGCTGATCAGGTGAGCATATAATATTTCCGGTTGGGTCTTCTTGATCGCCTCTACGACCTCTCTGTCGAAGAAGAGCGTCTCTATTAACTTTTTCATGCTACAAATTTACATCGCAAAAAAAGGGTTGCATAGACAACTTTCCGGGTTTCCTATCATCGCAAAGCCGGGATGGACGCGTGTATCTGCTTATAGATGTTGAGCTTATCCGTCCGCGGAAGATCCTCTCCAGGGATGATACGATTTTATCCGTTCCTGCACTTCCGCATGACATTTCCGAAATAATTGGTAAACTTGGTCATGATAAAATGCCTTGCCGCCCTCGTGGCCCTTGCCCTGGTCACTCAATGCTCCGCCCAATCCCCAATGCCTTCCATCGTAGACAACCAGGGCCGCCATACCCTGTTGGTTGATGGCAAACCCTTCTTCATTCTCGGCGGCCAGGCGCACAATTCCAGCGCGTGGCCCGCATTGCTGCCGCAGGTATGGACAGCGATAGAACACATGCACGCCAATACCCTCGAAGTACCCGTGTATTGGGAACAGCTCGAACCGCAAGAAGGGAAATTCGACTTCTCGCTGGTCGATACCTTGCTGACACAGGCGCAGGCGCATCACACCAGGCTGGTGTTGCTGTGGTTTGCCACCTGGAAGAATGGGAGCGATCACTATATGCCGGCCTGGATGAAGTTGCAGGCGGCTAAATATCCTAACTGCATTGGTGTCAAGGGTGACCCCATCGACTCGCCGTCGCCCATTGCGGTAGCTACACTCGAAGCCGATAAAAAGGCCTTCACGGCGTTTATGGGTTACCTTAAAAAGGCGGACCCGAACCACACCGTGATCATGGTGCAGGTTGAGAACGAGCCGGGCGCCTGGGGCACCGTTCGCGATTACTCGCCGGCCGCGCAACGGCTTTTCGAAAAACCTGTGCCCGAAGCGCTGCTGCAACCCGAAATCCGGAAAGCCCTCGGCCACCCCGACGCCTCCGTGGGTGTGCGCCACTTTGGTGACGGCACAGGGCATCCCATGGCTTCGGACGGCGCGGCCGACGCGGCGGGTTCCGGGTCAATTGCAGACGGCTCCGCGCATGCCGCCGCCGGCTCCTGGTCCAGAGTCTTTGGTGCTGATGCCGACGAATATTTCCAGGCCTGGTATGTCGCCCGCTTCATCGGCGAAGTGGCCGCCGCGGGCAAAGCCATATATCCCTTACCGTTGTATGTCAATGTCGCGCTCCGCGACCCGCTGACCCATCCCACGGCGAATACGTACGAAAGCGGCGGCGCTACCGACAACGTGATCCCCATTTACAAGGTCGCTGCTCCGGCTATCGATTTGGTTGCGCCCGATATCTATTTACCCGAGAACGACAAATGCCAAAAAGTGATCGACCTCTATACCCGGCCCGACAATGCGTTGCTGGTCCCCGAGGCGGCACTCACCGGTGACAAGACGAAATATCTCTATGATGTGCTGGCACATGGGGGCATCGGTTTTTCGCCTTTCGGGATCGACGACAATGGTGGTAAGTCACCCGGTGCGCCGGATAGCTGCACGGCATTCGGCGAACAATATGCGCTGCTCGCACCGCTGCTCCCGCAGCTGGCCGCGTGGGCCGCACAGGGTAAGATAAGCGCGCTGCTGGAACCAGATGACCACACCGACCAAACCACGGAGCTCGATGGCTGGCAGGCCCGGGCCATCTTCGGTGCCGGCCGCGGCGACCACCGGCACCCCAATGGGCGTTCCACCGGGAAGGTCCTGATCATTCAACAGGACCGGAATACGTTCCTGGTCACAGGCACCCTGGCGCGAATCACCTTTAAGCCGGCAGCGGCGGGAGGCGGCCAGGGCGGGCGGGCAGAAGCAGGCAAAGCCTGGCAATACCTGCGGGTGGAAGAAGGGAGCTACAAAGATGGCGTATTCACACCCAGCCGTATCCTCAATGGAGACGAGACGGATTGGGGCGGACCGGCCTTCGGACCCACCCCCACGCTCATCAGGATCACGCTGAACACGCGGTGAGGTGGCTCGTGACGGCGTATAGCGACCGCCCACACCCGGCCTACGACGACCAGCAGCCAGCCCCCACGACCAACTCGCGCCCACCCACGACCAGCAGCCAGCCCCCGCGCCCGGCCAGCCCCCCCGCGCCCA